>NZ_MNQO01000008.1:0-81253 GCF_001915465.1 Bacteroides sp. 44_46
ATGGTGTGGAGGTCTATGATTTTACCTATATCAATTGGTTCTGGATAGGTGCGGCATTGCTGTCCGTGTTATTGGCGTTGCTGGTGTGGAATGCAAGCAATAAAGAGTAGTGTTTTTTGTGTTATCGTTCTTTTATTATGTGCGTTATGATTATATTCGCAAAAAAAAAATTAGGAACTGATAATAAAGGAGGGATGCTATGCTTGCATATACATATATCGAACATGGAAAATTCGGGCTGTTGGACAAACCAACGCCCGATTTGAGAGATTCGCGCGACGCTATTGTTCGTGTAACACTTGGCAGTATCTGTACCAGTGATTTGCATATTAAACATGGTAGCGTGCCGCGTGCTGTCCCCGGAATAACGGTCGGGCACGAAATGGTGGGTGTTGTTGAACAGGTTGGGAGCAGTGTAATTTCGGTCAAACCGGGTGACAGGGTTACTGTAAATGTTGAGACTTTTTGCGGCGAATGCTTTTTCTGTCAACACGGATATGTGAATAACTGTACGGATGTGAATGGTGGTTGGGCATTAGGATGCCGTATTGATGGCGGACAGGCGGAGTATGTCAGAGTCCCTTATGCCGATCAGGGATTGAACCGTATTCCTGATTCGGTGAGTGATGAGCAGGCGCTTTTTGTAGGCGATGTGCTTGCAACTGGTTTTTGGGCGGCTCGTATCTCGGAGATTTCTGAAGAGGATACTGTACTTATTATAGGGGCGGGACCTACCGGGATATGCACTTTGCTTTGTGTGATGTTGAAGAAACCGAAACGCATTATTGTTTGTGAAAAGTCTTCCGAAAGGATTCGGTTTATTCGTGAGCATTATCCTGATGTGCTGGTGACAATACCGGAGAATTGTAGAGATTTTGTGCTTCGAAACAGTGAGCATGGCGGTGCTGATGTCGTGTTGGAAGTGGCTGGGGTTGAAGATACTTTCCGTATGGCATGGGAATGTGCCCGTCCTAATGCGGTCGTCACTGTAGTAGCCCTTTATGACAAACCTCAGCTCCTTCCCTTACCGGATATGTATGGTAAGAATCTGACTATCAAAACAGGTGGGGTTGACGGATGCGATTGCGCCGAAATACTCTGTTTGATTGAGGAAGGAGAGATAGATACTACGCCGCTTATTACACATCGGTTTCCTTTGGGGAAGATTGAAGAGGCATATCATATTTTCGAAAATAGATTGGAAGGGGTGATTAAGATTGCGATAGAAGGAAAATGAGAATTATACTATTACTTGTTGGAATCCGGTGCACGGAGTTGCCAAAAAGCTACGGCAGCGGCTGCTGCCACATTGAGTGAGTCGACATCATGTGACATGGGGATGCGTACTACATAGTCGGCTTCGGCAATCGTTTCGTATGATAGTCCGTCTCCTTCAGTTCCCATTATAATAGCTAATTTAGGTTCGGTTGCCAAAAGAGGGTTATCGATGGAGATGGAATCATCCGTTAGTGCCATAGCTGCAGTACGGAATCCTAAATCGTGAAGCTTGCTAAAGGAGGTATCCAGCCAAGTCCATGGTACCAGAAAGACTGACCCCATAGATACTCTTACTGCACGACGGTTGAGCGGATCACAGGAAGTAGGAGTGAGCAATACAGCATCTATGCCAAGAGCAGCTGCAGAACGGAAAATGGCTCCGATATTGGTTGCATCAACTACGCCGTCTATTACCACGATGCGGCGGGCTTCCCGACATATTTCTTCGATGTTATGTGGTTTAGGGCGACGCATAGCGCAAAGAACACCACGGGTCAAAGTGTATCCGGTCAAGGTAGCAAGCAATTCTCTTTTACCTGTATAGACCGGAATATTTCCACAACGTTCAATGATAGTTGCAGCATCACCTGTGATGTGCTTTCGCTCACATAAGAGAGCTAAAGGTTCATAGCCTGCATTGATAGCCACAGAAATAACTTTAGGACTTTCTGTGATAAAAATACCTTTGGATGGTTCGATACGATTGCGTAGCTGCGCTTCGGTGAGAGTACTGAAGATTTCTACTCCTGGGTAGGATAGTGATGATATTTCGATGATGGGCATATTGCTATTTATTAATGGTGTTATATGTTTTGGAGACTTTTGCGCTAGGTTTTTATTATTTTCCGATGCAGAAGTGCTGAAATATATTCTGTAATATCATATCATTCGTTACTTCTCCTGCAATATCACTCAAATGGAAAATACATTCCCGAATATCTTGTGATACGAAATCCCCAGAAATATTATTTGCCAAACCTTTCTGCACTCGGTGGATAGATTCCAATGCATTGTTTAACGCTTCATAATGGCGAACATTGGTAACTATAACATCATTTTGAGTAACAGTAGGAAGATGAGCAGATGTTATCAACATTTGTTGAAGTTCTTCAATATGTTCTCTATTTTTTGCGGATAGGATGATTGATTTTACATTGTCAGGAAAATCATTAGGAATACTATTTTGTATATTATCCACCAAATCGGCTTTGTTGTAAACGAGGATAAGCTGCTTTCTTTCACAACGAGGAAGAAGTTGACCGGCTAATTGGGTAACTTGAGTTTGGGCATCCGTAGCGTCAATTATCCAAAGAACGATTTCTGCTTGATCTAATTTTTGGAAGGTACGTTCAATACCGATACTTTCAATCGTATCGTTGGTTTCACGGATACCTGCCGTATCAATAAATCTGAAAGTGATCCCACCTATATTAACTGTATCTTCGATGATATCTCGTGTAGTACCATGAATATCACTGACAATGGCTTTCTCTTCATTAAGTAAGACATTGAGTAACGTAGATTTTCCTGCATTCGTTTCACCAACGATAGCTACAGGAACACCGTTTTTAATGGCATTACCTACACTGAATGAATTTACCAAACGAGCTATGACTTTTTCAATGTTATTCGCTAGTTGGCAAAGCTCGGAACGGTCGGCAAATTCCAGCTCCTCGTGATCACTAAAGTCTAATTCCAATTCGATAAGTGAGGTAAAATGAAGCAATTGATCGCGTAAAGCAGTAAGTTCTTTACTGAAACCGCCCCGCATTTGGCTCATGGCAAGACGATGGGTCGCTGCAGAAGACGAGGCGATTAGATCGGCAACTGCCTCAGCCTGACTTAAGTCCATTTTCCCATTTAGGAACGCACGTTGAGTATACTCACCCGGGGCGGCCATACGACAACCGCTCTTGATAAGTAGTTGTAATACTTTTTGAAGAATATAGGCTGAACCATGGCAAGTGATTTCTGTGCTATTTTCACCGGTATAGGAGTGAGGTGCGCGAAATAAACTGACAAGTACTTCATCTATAATTTCAGGACCGTCATAAATGCGCCCAAAAGTAAGTGTATAGGGTTTGCCGTTCTCTAATTTTTTATTGGTAGCGGCGGGGATAAAAATGCGAGATGTGATCTCAATAGCTTCCGGTCCGGAAACACGAATACATCCAATAGCCCCTCCTTGGGCGGTCGCTATGGCGCAAATTGTATCTTGGTTCATTATTTCCAGTTTATTTTATTTGGCAAAGATAGTGGTTTCTCTTAATTTAATGTTTAATGCTATTAAAAATACTTCAAAAAGGACGTATTACATTGAGAAGGATTATTTGAAGGAAATACGTAATGGTAGAGTAGAAGAACTTAGCACCAGATGAATCAGAAATCGCAGTATTACAAATAGATGTCTTGCTGTAAAAAATGTGAGTAGCTATGGGTAAAGAATAACGAGGAAATGTAAATATAATCTTTATGCTTCTCTCTGATTTAGTATTGGCTAATCTGAAACCATCCCCAACAAATAGTATACAAATAATAGCCCTCCATAGCTATGCCTGCTGCTACTGTGACAAGACGCCCACGCATGCAAAACAACAGCAGGCATATCATGCAGGATGTAATAAATATAACAAAGCCTTATTCATTGTACTATCTGATAGAAATGATTAAGACTTTGTTATAAGATACTTAAATACGTTCGAGTACTTTAAGAATAAGCTGGTCTATTGTATTCTTATATCCGGTATTGGCTTCTTTAATTAAGCGGTTGGCAATTACCATGCAAATGGTCATAGCTTTATGCCCCATTAAACGGCTTAAACCGGCTAATGCTGAACTTTCCATTTCAAAATTAGTAATCCTATAACCGTTGTATTCGAATTTCTCAATTTTATCATTTTGATGTGGGTCTGCCAGGGGGACACGCAGTTCCCGCCCTTGCGGGCCGAAGAATCCTCCGGCGGCAATAGTGACGCCTCGTACCATATCATCTTCGGCTATACGATCTATCAATTCTGTATCTGCATCAATTACGTAAGGAGCAGGAGCACACATATTTCCCGACCATCCCATGTGATTAAGGAAAGCACGTTCGAAAGGCAAATCACAAACAGTATTACGTCCGGCATAGAAGTTCAGTAAGCCGTCGAAACCGATGGATTTGGCAGAGCAGACAAAAGTTCCTACGGGAGTGTAAGGCTGCAGACCGCCGCACGTACCGATACGAACCAATTCCAATTGGCGTAGCTGAGGCTTTTCCTCTCTCGTCTGAAAGTCGATGTTGGCAAGGGCATCCAACTCATTCATAACAATATCAATGTTATCACAACCGATACCGGTAGAAACAACAGTGATACGTTTACCTTTGTAAGTACCTGTAATCGTCTTAAATTCGCGGCTTTCTACTTCACATTCTTTAGTCTCAAAATGGGAAGCGACCAATGCTACCCGGCCGGGGTCGCCTACGAGGATTACTTTATCTGCCAGCCATTCAGGCTTTACGTGTAAATGAAAAACGGAACCGTCTTCATTGATAATAAGTTCGGAAGATGCAAAATACTTTTTCATGTTACGGGGTATTATAAGTTCGTTTATAAAGAGAAAACGCCGGTAACCGATTTCTGTTCACCGGTTCCGACGTTTATATCGGCAGCTTTACCGGGTTATTTGCTCAATGGCTGGTTGGATGTACCGGTTGTCGGCTTGGCAATGTTCTCGCGCATTGAAGTGTCCGCCTCAATGTTTTTCATCCGGTAATAATCCATTATACCCAGATTACCGCTACGGAATGCTTCTGCCATAGCCTTAGGTACTTCAGCCTCGGCTTCGATAACTTTAGCACGCGCCTCTTGTGCTTTTGCTTTCATTTCCTGTTCACTGGCAACGGCCATAGCACGACGCTCTTCAGCTTTTGCTTGAGCGATATTTTTGTCCGCATTAGCCTGGTCTATCTGTAAGGCAGCACCGATATTCTTACCTATGTCGATGTCGGCAATATCAATAGACAGGATTTCAAAAGCCGTACCGGCATCCAATCCTTTACGAAGCACTAACTTGGAAATGGAATCGGGATTTTCCAAAACCGATTTATGGTTTTCAGAAGAACCGATGGATGATACGATACCTTCGCCTACACGAGCAAGAATAGTATCTTCTCCGGCACCACCTACCAGCTGACGGATGTTGGCACGTACTGTTACGCGGGCTTTGGCAATCAGCTGGATACCGTCTTTTGCCACAGCTGTAACAGGCGGGGTGTCAATAACCTTTGGATTTACCGACATTTGAACTGCTTCAAACACATCACGTCCGGCAAGGTCGATGGCAGTTGCCATTTGGAAAGGTAATTCGATGTTGGCCTTAGAAGCCGATACTAAGGCATGCACTACTTTCTCGACGTGTCCGCCGGCCAGATAGTGTGCTTCCAGTTCATCGCGGGTGATGTTACTCAAACCGGCTTTATGTGCTTCAATCAGGCCCGGCACAATGATATAAGGCGGTACATTACGAATACGCATCAGGAATAGTTGAACCAGTGATATGTTAACCCCTGAAACTTTGGCAGACAGCCATAGGAAGAATGGTACATAGTGGAAAAACAGTACCAGAAAAATGATACCGCCTATGATAATAAAGGCGGTGAGATACATCGTGCTTGGATCCATGATTTTAGTTATTAATGATTACTTATTAGTGATTTGTAATTTACGATTTGTTCTTCTCCACAAGTATTACTCCGTCTGTAATGCGATTTACTATAACGGGAGTTTTTTCATTCAGAAAACCGTCTGTGGATTTTACTTCTACGATGTCACCGTTTATCTCGGCATATCCGATGAGAGCAAGACGGGTAGTGGTAGTACCGGTATCACCTATCTTTACCTTCTCTTCGGCACTACGGTCTACTTTTGAAGTGATGTTTTTTTTCAAAGCTATCTTATCCAGGGTTTTGGAGCGCATGAACCACACTAATGAACCGACGCAGGTTATAGCGGATATGGCGAGTGTGATAAATCCTGCTGTTGTTCCTAAATTGGCAAAAGCATAGTAATTGGCGTAAATGATACAACCGCCCGCTAAAAAGCCGGCAATGCTGATACCCGGTATTATGAATAGTTCTACGAGGAACAGTATAACTGCTGCAACGATTAAAACTGCGATGATGAATATGTCCATGGCTGTTCTATTTAATGATTTGCTTTTCTAACTTCCGTACTTGGATAGCAGCACGGTCTATTTCGGTTACCAACTGTTGCACTCGTTTTTCTAAATCAAGTATGGCCGGAGCCATTTTATTTTTTTCGTTTTGATTGACACGTGAATATTGAGTACGCATATTTTCCAGTTTACCCAGTTGCAGATTATAGCTTTCTTCCAGTTGCAGATATTTTTTAAATTGCGCTTTTGCCTGCGGAGAGCGGAAATCGGCAGCATAATGATAAGTATTTCGATCATCAATCACGAACTCGAATTCATGGTGTTTTTTTGTTTCCGGCTTTTCCTGCATTATTTCCCGCAGGCGTTTTCTTGCATCAGTTACCAAACTTTCATCTGTCCAAGTATCTCTAATGGAATGGAGCCGGGCAAGCTTTATAAGCTTGTTTTTATCCATGCTTTCGTAGTTGTATACTTGTTTGGATGAGGCAGGAATGAATACATATACACAGACTTTACCATCCGGCTGATAGCGGTCAGATGCAAACCAACCGAGATTGTTGAACTCATCTATAACGTACATATAATCGTTGTAAGGCGAGTTGAACGGCATGCCTACGTTCTCCGGAGTTAAGTAAGTGTCTGCATTCGTGTTGTAGCGTGTTACGAAAATATCGTATCCGCCCATTGATGAAGGACCGTCTGCTGCGTAATAGATCGTGATGCCGTCTGCCAATACGTATGGATAACTGGCATTCACGGACTCGTTGATACTGCCGGGGAGCATACTGCCTTTCCCCCATTCGTCCATCATTTTGTTGCGCGACAGGATATTGAGCGTACTATCTTTCTGTAACTCGCTATAATAAATCTTATTTCCCAGCTCCGTTTCGTATACGGTACCGCCTGTACCATTGGAATTCTCAAAGTAGGCATCGTACATAAACAATTTCCCGGATTCGGGACTGATTTTATATGCTTCGAGAAAATCTTTCTTATCTACAACAAAACTGTCGATGAAGCACACTTCTTCTACGCCTTTCAGCAGACGAAGATTTGCTTTACTCTTTTCCAGAAGTTTTTCGGCTTCGGTGGTAGAACGTTTCCTTTTTGCCAGTTCGGCAATATAATCTTCATAGGTGTTAACGGCGTCTTCAAATCGGTAAGTGGCATTATAAGCTTGTGCCAGAAAAAGCTGCCCGCTGGTAGCCCGGCGCTTTACGGCTGTTTCCAAATACTTTATGGCTTCTTCCGCTTCTCCCGTATTCAGACAACATACTCCATACCACAAATTGTAATTTCCGTTATTGGGCTGTGATTTCACAAATTTCTTAAAGGCGGGCTTTGCTTGTTCATATTGGCCTTTTTCATAGAGCGCTTTAGCCTGGGCAAGGGTTTGCGCTGAAGCATGTATTCCCCAAAAAACAAAAAGTAAAAGCAGTATATATTTATTCTTCATACTAAAAATCTTTTTAATGAGTTCAAAAATACAAATTAATCGGGAATAAAGCTGTTTTCCGTGATTCTATTATGTTAATTCTTCTTTAAATGATTCTTTTCAGTTACTTTTGCAGCCGACTTTTAACTGATTTTTATGGCACGGTTTACAGAGGAAGAAAAGACATTGCGACGTATTGAAAAACGGTTCAGTAAAGGTGTGGTGGAATACCGACTGATTGAAGACGGCGACAGGATTCTCATCGGGCTTTCCGGTGGGAAAGATTCTTTGGCGTTGGTTGAACTGCTGGCTCGTCGTGCCCGGGTTTTTAAACCGAAGTTTTCGGTGATTGCCGTGCACGTAGTCATGAAGAATATTCCTTATCAGAGCGATGCGGAGTATCTTAGAAATTTTGTAGAATCATGGGGCATACCTTTTGTTCTGTATGAAACAGAGTTTGATGCGAGTACTGATACTCGTAAATCCCCTTGTTTTTTATGTTCTTGGAATCGGCGAAAGGCTTTATTTACTGTAGCTAAAGAGCAGGGATGCAACAAAATTGCATTGGGACATCATATGGATGATATTTTGGAAACTCTGCTGATGAATATTACCTATCAGGGGGCATTCAGTTCGATGCCACCGCGGTTGGTAATGAAGAAGTTCGATATGACGATTATACGGCCGATGTGTCTTGTACACGAAGCGGACTTGATAGAATTGGCGAGGATAAGGGATTATCGGAAACAAATGAAGAACTGTCCTTATGAATCGCAGTCGAGCCGAAGCACGATGAAAGGTATTTTACATCAGTTGGAAGAGATGAATCCTGAAGCCCGGTATAGTTTATGGGGGAGCATGAGTAATGTGCAAGATGAATTGTTGCCGAAAAGAACAGAGATAGGATAGACCATTAATAAGTAATTTCTAAATATTCAATTATTATATGAAAGCTTTTTATACCATTTTACTTTTAATTGTATCTAATGTCTTTATGACATTTGCCTGGTACGGACATTTGAAACTGCAAGAAATGAAAGTTATCTCTAATTGGCCGCTTTATGCCGTTATCTTGTTTTCATGGATGATAGCGCTGGCAGAGTATGCTTTTCAAATTCCGGCAAATCGTATCGGTTTTATCGGTAACGGCGGTCCTTTCTCATTAATGCAGTTAAAGGTTATTCAGGAAGTGGTAACGCTTATTATCTTTACGATATTTACCACTGTGCTGTTTAAAGGGGAATCTTTGCATTGGAACCATTTTGCGGCATTCGTATGCCTGGTCTTGGCAGTATATTTCGTTTTCTATAAATAACAAATTAGCGGGTTTTACCCGCTAATTTGTTATTTTCCTGTCATATACTTTTCCATTCCTTTCGTATAGAACATCTGGAATTCTCCGTTTTCATCAGTATATATAAAACATGCGTCAAGGTCGGGATGGGCGTCGGCAAAACGTTCGGCTTCCTCCAATCCCATCACCATGAAGGCGGTGGCGTAAGCATCTGCGCTCATACAATCGCGGGCCACTACGGTGGCCGACAGAATGTTATGCTGTACCGGATATCCTGTACGCGGGTCGATGGTATGGGCATATTTCTTGCCGTCTTTATAATAATAGTTTCGATAGTTGCCTGAAGTCGCTATACCCACATCGGTGACCTGTAATACCGTTTGCAATTCCTGATTTACGGCAAGCGAATCATCTATCGGTTTGTTGATACCGATCCGCCATAAACTTTTTTTCGGGTTTTCTCCGCGAACTACTACTTCTCCGCCTATATCTACCATAAAATTCCTGATACCTTTCTTTTCCAACAGCTGTGCAACGACATCTACTGCATACCCTTTGGCTACGGCACTGCACGAAAGCATGATACGAGGGTCTTGTTTGATTACCTTTCCGTCAGCGGATAATGAAACTTTTGTGTAGCCTGTAATATCCAATAGGCTGTCTATCATGGTGGAGTCGGGAAATGCCCCTTTCTTGAATCCGAATCCCCAAGCATTGGCTAATGGGGCTACTGTGATGTCAAAAGCTCCTTCGGTCTCCTGGGATATTTCCATACTGCGGCGGAATACGTTGACAAAGAATGTGTCGGGAATAATATTTTCGTTCCGGTTGATACGAGTAATGGTAGCTGTGTCATTGAATGGCGACAGTGAACCGTCAAATCGTTTGAGCTCGGTTTCTATTTCTGCTTTTAAATCACCGTCGTACTGGTAAGTTATGTTGTAGACGGTTCCAAAAATCAGTCCGCTGGCAGTCTGATAAGGAGCCGTGCGATTGTGACGCGCAAGTATTCCGATAGTACCTAATACGAGTAAGGCAATCCATAAAAAGTTCCGTTGTACTTTCTTATCCATAATGTCTGATACTAAAATAAATGAATCAAATTTTTCTTTCTCTGGTTTGCAACTCTTAACTCAAGAATAAGTGTTCTATCAATATCTTTGTACCGATAATGATAAGGATAATACCTCCCCAAAGTTCTGCACGCAGCTTGCGGGCAATACCACATCCGAATCGGATACCGAACATCAGTCCGATAAATGATAAAGCAAAAGACACAAACCCTATGATGCCGATAGGCGGCAGAATGGCTGCAAAATTACGGACACCCAGAAATGCAAACGAAATGCCTACCGCCAAAGCGTCGATACTGGTGGCTACTGCTAATGCGGAGACTACTTTCAGACTGGTTGGGTCGAATTCATGCCTGCAGCCTTCATCTTTAAAAGATTCCATGACCATGCGTCCACCAAGAAAAGCTAAAATGGCAAAAGCTACCCAATGGTCTATACTTTCAATGAGATGGCTGAAAAAACTGGCGCCTATCCAGCCAAGCAATGGCATGAGCGCCTGAAAAAAGCCGAAAGCCAACGCCATTATCAGCATCGGACGCAGCTGAACACGTTTTAATATAATCCCACTGGCTATAGATACGGCGAAACAGTCCATCGCAAGCCCTATAGCAAGCAGCCAGATTTCTAATCCTGTCATTGTCTCAGAATGGTAGTTTATAAGTTATTGTATAGGTAACCCCGGTTGTGTTTCCGTTGTATTTGCCGTAGCCCGGTACATACCACGGATCTCCGTGCCCGGCAACGGAAGAACTCAGACGGAATTTAAATCGTAGGGCCCAACCCATATACAGGTCTTTCCATACGTGCGCCCGTATGCCGACGCAAAATTCAGCCCACTGCATCGAGCCTTTCATTCCTTTATAATTAAAAGGCAGGCTGTTTCCCCAAATGCCGTCTACTAAATTCGGATTACCCAAACTACCGCCGTATTCAGGATCGTTGACTGCTAACGCTTCTACATCATATTTAAAACCGGTTGCCGCATAGCGCAGACCGACGAGAATCATATGCCCGTGTTTCTTGTTATAAAGTGCGTTATAGTCCATGCCGATGCGGAAATAGGGAGCGCCGGTTTTATAATGTACTCCTTTGTCACTCCAAGTATCGGTATTGCCGTATCCTAATTCTACAATGGGGAAAAAACGGTTTTTAAGATTTACATCGACAGCCACTTCGCTGCTGAAGAAGTCGCTTCCAAGCAGTTTGCTTCCGGGACCCCATAAATCTACGCTGACAGAAATACCATTGTATAGCGGATAGTACACTTCCTCTTTGGCTTCCTTTTTCTCCTTTTTGGGCGGGTTGTTTGCCGGTGGGGAAGAAAGGTTGCTGTTTTGCGCCTGCAAGGGAAGAGACAACAGTAAACAGAGTGCCAGACTAATAGAATAGCTTAAGATTTTCTGCTCCATAAATTCCGGCTTCTTTATTTGCAATGCGAATAGAATCAAGGCTGTGACGACTATAACGTACACCTGTTATGGCTTGTTTCATTTGATAACCGCAATCCATTGACAGGAAGTAAGGTGTATTGGTCTGGTGGACGACAAGTGTGTCTGTCAATGTTTCGCTGTAACGAAATACCAGTACAGTGGAGTCGGCGGTATATCTCAATGGCAATGATAGGTCGTGCACTTTCTTTTGGTTGTTGATGATAACGGAATCCGTACCAAAGGCAGTAACCGTCAACGAATCCAGTGTATCATTAGATACCACTTTGGTTTCAGGATCTAATGTATATAGGTAACATTGCATCATGGCTCGTGTCGCCATTGAGCAGTCTGCTTCTTCCGAACAGGATATTACTACGCTGAAAACAGGGAAAAGAATAGCCCCGAATATTATGAACTTGACTAATGCTTTCATGGTTAAATCATTTTCTCAATTTGGTACTTGTTGCGCTCCGGCGCATTGCGGGATATCAGTTCTCCGAGGAAACCGGCCACAAATAACTGCGTACCGATAATCATGGATGTTAGTGACAGGTAGAAGTAAGGGGAGTCTGTCACAAGGCGGTATGGCATACCCTGGTTCATGTAATACAGCTTACTGGCGCCGACTATAATGACAGCGACGAATCCGATAAAGAACATCAGCGAACCCAATATGCCGAAGAAGTGCATAGGTTTGATACCGAACGTGGAAAGGAACCAAAGCGATATTAAGTCCAGATATCCGTTGAAGAAACGATTCCACCCGCCGAATTTTGTTTTGCCGAATTTCCGTGCCTGATGATGTACGACTTTCTCGCCAATTTTCTTGAATCCGGCATTTTTCGCGAGATAGGGGATATAACGGTGCATTTCACCGTACACTTCTATGTTTTTTATAACGTCTCTGCGGTAGGCTTTCAGGCCGCAGTTAAAATCATGCAGGTTCTTTATGCCGGACACCTTGCGTGCCGTGGCGTTGAACAGCTTTGTCGGTATGGTCTTTGACAGCGGATCATATCTCTTTTGTTTCCAGCCGGATACCAGGTCGTAACCATCTTCCGTAATCATGCGGTATAGTTCCGGTATTTCGTCAGGACTGTCTTGCAGGTCGGCATCCATTGTAATCACGACATTGCCTTGGGCCTGTTCAAAACCGCAATAGAGCGCCGGTGATTTACCGTAATTGCGACGGAACTTTATTCCGCGCACTTTATCGGACTTTGCTTGTAATTGCTCGATTATTTGCCAGGAACGGTCGGTACTTCCGTCGTTGACGAAAATAACTTCATAAGAAAAGTTATGGGTTTTCATTACCCGCTCAATCCATGCAAACAATTCCGGAAGAGACTCCTCTTCATTATATAAAGGAACGACAACTGAAATATCCATTTGCTTATTTACGATTTTACTATTTACACTATACCTGAATTTATCTGAAATCCGTCTTTGCTTGTCATTCCTTCTTACGTCTCATTACAAATAAGGCGGTGGGAAGAGCAAGTAATGAGCCGCAAAATACATTCCATGACACCAATTGCATGGTGATGTCTATGGGAGTGAGCGATTTCACAGTCTCCAGTGTTTCTTGAAACATGTTTGCGTAGGCTTCTATGCCCGGTACGCCACTTTGATTTAAAATATCGATTTGCGACTCGTAGGCATTGATAACGAAACCATGATCGATGAAACGGAAATAAATGTAATGTGCCACAGCCGTCAGCAATGCGGCAAACATATACATAAATACTGTGAATATCCATGCATGTAGGAAGCTGATACCGCCACCGCATACAGTATTACGATACATTCGTACATAATAATACCCCATGAAAGGAACACATAACGTGAGCCCTACGAAAAGGAAAGATAAAAACGGAATTGTCAGCCCCAGAGGAAAGAGAATGAATTTTAAAATCCAATATCCGCCTAAATAGGTGCCGAACAACATCGCGTATTGCATGTAACCTTTATTTTCTGCCATTTTTCTTAGAAATATGGCGCAAAGTTATAAATAATATTGGTTGTAGACCCTGTATTCTTGTTAAAGTTGAAAAAAGTTAGGGTAAGGTATTGCGGATTTAAAATTTTTATCTACCTTTGCACCCGCAAATATGGGTAAGTCCTATACGGCCAGCTCCCTTCAAATCCTCCAGGGCTTGATCGCAGCAAAGGTAGTTGGTTGTAGCGGCGCGATATAGAAAGCTTAC
This sequence comes from Bacteroides sp. 44_46, assembly GCF_001915465.1. Lineage (NCBI taxonomy): Bacteria > Pseudomonadati > Bacteroidota > Bacteroidia > Bacteroidales > Bacteroidaceae > Bacteroides > Bacteroides sp. 44_46. The sequence continues at coordinate 13,875 of NZ_MNQO01000008.1, forward strand.
CCGCCTGCCTCTTTAGCTCAGTTGGCCAGAGCACGTGATTTGTAATCTCGGGGTCGTTGGTTCGAATCCGACAAGAGGCTCAAAAAAAGAGATACGTCAGTAATGACGCATCTCTTTTTCTTTATAATATTGCTATAAAAGATGAGGGAGTACACTGTTATGGTGTACTCCCTCTAACTTTTTAATACCTGTCATTTACTGACTTTTACATGTACTTATTTTATTCTTCTGTATCCGTATACGGCGTTGTTTCCTAGCTCTTCTTCGATGCGTAACAGCTGATTGTATTTGGCCATACGGTCTGAGCGGCTTAAAGAACCGGTTTTGATTTGACCGCTGTTGGTCGCTACGGCAATGTCCGCAATCGTAGCATCTTCCGTTTCACCGGAACGGTGAGAAGTAACGGTTGTGTAGCCATGACGGTGCGCCATTTCGATGGCATTCAGCGTTTCTGTCAAGGAGCCGATTTGGTTTACCTTTATCAGTATGGAGTTTGCGCAACCTTTTTCGATACCCATGGCGAGGAAGTCCACATTGGTGACAAACAAGTCGTCACCTACCAGTTGGCAGCGGTTTCCGATGCGGTCGGTCAGTTTTTTCCAACCTTCCCAGTCGTTTTCGCTCATTCCGTCTTCGATAGAATCGATAGGATATTTGTTAATCAGTTCTTCCAGATAATCAACTTGCTCGTTGGCTGTGCGTTTCTTGCCTTTCTCGCCTTCGAATTTACTGTAATCGTAAATGCCGTCGTGATAGAATTCGGAAGAGGCGCAGTCCATAGCAATCATTACGTCCTTACCCGGTTCGTAGCCGGCAGCCTTAATGGCGGCAATAATCGAGTCCAAAGCGTCTTCCGTTCCTGCCAGACCGGGAGCGAAACCGCCCTCATCGCCAACGGCGGTACTGAGGCCGCGGTCGTGCAATACTTTCTTCAGGGCGTGGAACACTTCTGCACCCATGCGTAGGCCTTCGCGGAAAGAATTGGCGCCTACCGGGCGTATCATAAATTCCTGGAAAGCGATAGGGGCATCACTGTGCGAACCGCCATTGATGATATTCATCATCGGAACCGGCATTACATACGTATTTGTTCCACCGATATAGCGGTAAAGGGGAACGTCGAGGTAGGCCGCCGCCGCTTTGGCTACGGCAAGTGAAACACCCAGAATGGCATTGGCGCCCAGATTGGATTTGGTCTTTGTGCCGTCCAGCGCCAGCATGGCATGGTCGATGCTCATCTGTTCGAGAGCAGACATGCCAATCAGTTTGGGAGCGATGATATTATTAATATTGTCAACGGCTTTCAGCACGCCTTTGCCGCCGTAACGTTTCTTATCGCCGTCGCGCAATTCCAGAGCCTCATGTTCGCCGGTGGATGCGCCGGAGGGTACGGAAGCGCGGCCGATAAAGCCTGACTCCAATATTACATCAACTTCTACAGTAGGGTTTCCTCTTGAATCGAGAATCTCACGTCCGATAATCTTTTCTATTTTCATCTTATTTTATTTTAAATGTAAATTCTATGACTATAACAAGCGAAAACGGAAAATTGTTCGGGCTTTCAGTCTTTTATTACGAGTCCCAACAGGCTGGTCAGGTCCATGGCTTGGTGGGTACTGACGATAGCTCCCCGTATGTCCGGCAGATTGACATGTATGCCCTCGATATGCGAATCACTCAAATCGATGCCTCTTAGCGGAGTATGCGAAAATTCCGCTTCCACCAGTTCGCAATCTGTAAAGGCGACGGAAGTCAGTTTGCAGTCGTTGAGGTCGCTGTTGCGCAAATCACAGGTGGCGAATTCCGCCTGGTTGATTTTACTCATGGACAGATTGAGATATCTTGCATTGCAATCCCGCATCCTGCAATGATTCAGAATCGTTTCGGGCAGGTTTGTCCCGACCAGCTTGCAGGAAATGAATTCTACCCGGAAAAGGGAGCTCTCCGCAAACGATATATTGGACAAATCGCAATGCTCGAAACGGACATCCGTAAAGTGGGTTGCCTTCAGTTTGCAGTTGTTGAACTGTACATGACTGAAAGTACAATTGGTGATACTCTTATAAGAGCAATCGATAGACTCTTCCGTCTGTTTGTTGAAGCGCAGCCCTCTGACGGTTTCTTCTGTCACGAACCATTCCTTGAGTGATTTGGAGCTCTCGGCCTGTCCTTCAAGAGTGGGCGAGACAATCCGTACGGGCGGCATGCTGAAAGGTTTGCTCGGTCTCATGGCTGCCATTTTAAAAGGTCTTTCCTAAAATACTTCCGCCCAATACCGCAAAAAATCCCAATAAAATACTTAATAAGGTATATAGGGCGAATAACCCGTAGAATCCTTGTTTTATCAGAATCAATCCGTCATTGGAGAATGTGGAAAAGGTGGTGAAGCCGCCGCACAAGCCGGTAGTCAGCAGCATTCTTACTTCCGTGGATAAGTTGAAGCGCGCGGACAAGGCATAGAACAATCCTATCAGGAAACTTCCGATGATGTTTACGGCAAATGTGGCCCAGGGAAAGGAGTAGGGTACTATCCGTTCGTGGAGCGCCATTTGCGCGCAATAGCGCAATACGCTGCCGGTGCCGCCGCCAAGAAATATGGCTATCAGTATTTTAGTCATAATAATCGAAGTCTGGTATTTGGTTGGCAAAGATAATGTTTTCATCCCATTTGTATTTTCGACTGGGCGTCTTTTCTTTAAAAAACAGGTTTATAATCACTTATGCAAACGTTTGCTTTTATTTCATATCTATTTTCATTTGATAACTTTAAATCAGGAGACTTTCCTGCTTATATTTGCATTAAATAAATTATAAACCATAGCATGAGAAACATGAAAGCAATTTGCACTAAACTAACCTGCTTCCTGCTCGCCCTTTTTATGGGCAGCGCAGCAATGGCCGGGAGCATAACCTCGCCCAACGGCCAACTTCAATTAAACTTCTCCGTCAATCCTCAAGGTGAACCTGTCTATGAACTTTTCTATAAAGGAAAGGCCGTTATTAAACCTTCAAAGCTCGGTTTGGAACTGAAGAACGATCCGGGACTGATGAACGGATTCACTCTGACCGATACCCAAACTTCCACATTCGATGAAACATGGGAACCGGTGTGGGGTGAAGTGAAACAAATCCGCAACCACTATAATGAAATGGCCGTAACGCTGAACCAGAAAGCGCAAGACCGTAATATCATTATCCGTTTCCGTCTTTTCGACGATGGTCTCGGGTTCCGTTATGAGTTCCCCTTGCAGAAGAATCTGAATTACTTCGTTATCAAAGAAGAACGTACCCAGTTTGCCATGGCGGGGGACCATAAGGCATTCTGGATTCCGGGTGACTACGATACGCAGGAGTATGACTTTACAGAGTCCAAACTCTCCGAAATCCGCGGCCTGATGAAAGGAGCCATTACCGGTAATGCGTCGCAGACGCAGTTCTCTCCGACAGGCGTACAGACTTCTCTTCAAATGAAAACGGCCGACGGCCTGTATATCAATCTGCACGAAGCCGCTTTGGTAGACTACTCTTGCATGCACCTGAACCTGGATGATAAGAACCTTATTTTTGAATCTTGGCTGACACCCGATGCGGTAGGTGATAAAGGTTATATGCAGGCTCCCTGCAAGTCGCCGTGGCGTACGGTGATTGTAAGTGACGATGCGCGCGATATCCTCGCTTCCAAGCTGACTTTGAATCTGAACGAGCCTTGCGCTTATGAAGATGTTTCCTGGATTAAACCGGTGAAGTATGTAGGCGTATGGTGGGAAATGATTGCCGGTAAGAGCACATGGGCATATACGGACGATCTTCCTTCCGTTAAGTTGGGCGAAACGGACTATTCCAAAACAAAACCCAACGGACGTCATGGCGCCAATAATGAGAATGTGAAGAGATACATAGACTTTGCGGCCGCCAACGGTTTCGACCAGGTGCTGGTAGAGGGCTGGAACGAAGGTTGGGAAGACTGGTTCGGACATTCCAAGGATTATGTTTTCGATTTTGTAACTCCGTACCCCGATTTCGATGTAAAGATGCTGAATGCATACGCCAAGAGCAAAGGCGTTAAGCTGATGATGCATCATGAAACCTCTTCTTCCGTCCGCAATTACGAACGCCATATGGATAAAGCCTATCAGTTTATGGTGGACAACGGTTATAACGCCGTGAAGAGCGGCTACGTAGGCGATATCATTCCCCGCGGCGAACATCACTACGGACAGTGGATGAACAATCACTATCTCCATGCCGTAAAGAAAGCCGCCGACTATAAAATCTGTGTCAACGGCCACGAAGCCGTACGTCCTACCGGGCTGTGCCGTACTTATCCGAACCTGATTGGTAACGAATCCGCCCGCGGTACCGAATACGAGGCATTTGGCGGTAGCAAGCCGTTCCACACTACACTGCTTCCGTTCAACCGTCTTATCGGCGGTCCGATGGACTATACTCCGGGTATTTTCGATACAAAACTGGATTTCATGGGCGACCTGCCTCACGGACAGGTGCAAACCACGCTTGCCAAGCAATTGGCTCTTTACGTAACCCTTTACAGTCCGCTGCAAATGGCTGCCGACCTGGTGGAGAATTACGAGAAGCACATGGATGCGTTCCAGTTCATCAAGGATGTAGCCGTAGATTGGGATGATAGCAAATATATCGAGGCCGAACCGGGAGATTACATTACCGTAGCCCGTAAGGCGAAAGGTACCGATAACTGGTTTGTAGGCGGTATTACAGATGAAAACGCCCGTACGGCCGACTTTACGCTCGATTTCTTGACACCGGGCAAGCAATATGTGGCTACCCTGTATGCCGACGGTAAGGATGCCGACTACAAAGAGAACCCCACTTCCTACCGGATAAAGAAAGGCATCGTAACCGCCAAAACCAAAATGTCCGTTAAGGAAGCGCGTAGCGGTGGCTTTGCGCTGAGCTTGATTGAAGCTACTCCGGCTGACAAGAAAGCTGTGAAGAAGTGGAAATAATCAGGGTAAAAAGAGTTTCCGATTAGGTATTGGTTGGCTCCCCGCCGGATTTTCGTTCGGCGGGGAGTCTTTTTATTATTTTTTTAGAGGTGGAAAATGGCGCTAACAAGGAAACTTCTTTGTACCTTTGCGGCCGTTAATAAAATAACTAATAACACAAGGAACTTATGGGAGGTTTTTTCGGAACAGTCGCCAAAGCAAGTTGCGTGGCAGATTTGTTTTACGGCACAGATTATAATTCGCACTTAGGGACAAAACGTGGCGGTATGGCTACTTACGATCAGGAAGAAGCAACTTTCAAGCGCTCTATCCACAATTTGGAAAGTACCTATTTTCGTACGAAGTTTGAAGATGAGCTGGATAAATTCAAAGGAAATTCCGGCATCGGCATCATCAGCGACACAGACCCTCAACCTCTTATCTTAAATTCCCATCTCGGTCGTTTTGCCATCGTCACAGTTGCCAAGATTGTGAATCTGGAAGAACTGGAAGCCGAACTTCTGGAGCAAAACATGCACTTTGCCGAATTAAGCTCCGGCAAAACCAACCAAACAGAACTTATCGCTTTGCTGCTGATACAGGGCAAGAATTTTGTAGACGGCATTGAGAATGTATATAAGCATATTAAAGGCTCATGCTCCATGCTTCTGCTCACTGAAGACGGCATTATCGCCGCACGCGACCGTTGGGGGCGTACTCCCGTTGTCATCGGCAAGAAAGAAGGCGCTTATGCAGCCACCAGCGAGTCGAGCAGTTTCCCGAATCTGGGCTACGAGGTAGACCGTTATTTGGGTCCGGGCGAAATTGTCCGCCTGCATGCCGATGGAGTAGAGCAGATGCGCAAGCCCGATGAGGAGATGCAGATATGCTCTTTCCTGTGGGTTTATTACGGTTTCCCCACTTCCTGTTATGAGGGAAAGAATGTGGAAGACGTACGTTTCTCTTCCGGATTGAAGATGGGACAAACCGATACTTCGGAAGTGGATTGCACTTGCGGTATTCCTGATTCCGGCGTAGGCATGGCGTTAGGATACGCCGAAGGAAAGGGAGTGCCTTATCATCGCGCCATTTCAAAATACACTCCGACATGGCCGCGCAGCTTCACGCCCAGCAGACAGGAAATGCGTTCGCTGGTGGCGAAGATGAAACTCATTCCCAACCGCGCCATGCTGGAAGGCAAGCGCCTGTTGTTCTGTGACGACTCCATAGTCCGCGGAACCCAGTTGCGCGATAATGTAAAGGTGCTTTATGAGTATGGAGCGAAAGAGGTACACATCCGTATCGCCTGTCCGCCGTTGATATATAGCTGTCCGTTTGTCGGCTTCACGGCATCCAAAGGCGATTTGGAGTTGATTACCCGTCGTGTCATTAAGGAGCTGGAAGGCGATGAAAACAAAAATCTTGAGAAATACGCCACTACCGGTTCGCCGGAGTACGAGAAAATGGTAGAAGTTATCCGCGAGCGTTTCGGTCTGTCTTCATTAAAGTTCAATACGCTGGAGACACTGGTTGAGGCTATCGGCCTGCCTAAATGTAAACTTTGTACCCACTGCTTTGACGGTAGCAGCCACTTTTGATTGACAAAATAGTTATCAAGGAATAAAAAAGGGTCGTGAATTGCTTGGCAGTTCACGACCCTTTTTTTAACTTTACGGCAGGAAAACAGTAAAATAGCGATTAGGGTTTAGTGATTAGTGATTAATGCCGTTCGGATAAAGAGGGAGGGCGCGGTTGCAGCCTACCGACCGTTAATCGTTCATCGCTAATCACTAATCACTAAACCCTAATCACTAATCATTATGACTTTAGTAGAACGTTTTTTAAAGTATGTAAGTTTCGATACGCAATCGAATGAGGAGAGTGGAGTAACTCCGAGTACTCCGGGGCAAATGGTATTTGCCAGGTTTTTGAAAGAAGAATTGGAATCTTTGGGTTTGGAAGATATTACGTTGGATGAAAACGGTTATCTGTTTGCCACCCTTCCTGCCAATACAGATAAGCCTGTGCCTGTTGTCGGCTTCATCGCGCACATGGATACAAGTCCCGATATGAGCGGAAAAGATGTCTCTCCGCGCATTGTGGAGAATTACGACGGCAAGGATATTGTTCTTTGCGCAGAAGGGAAAGTGGTTCTTTCTCCCGCCCAGTTCCCGGAACTGCTCGACCATAAGGGAGAAGATTTGATTGTCACCGACGGAAAGACTTTGCTGGGCGCCGATGACAAAGCGGGTATCGCGGAGATTGTTTCGGCGATAGCCTATCTGAAAGAGCATCCTGAAATCAAACACGGTAAAATCCGTATCGGTTTCAATCCCGACGAGGAAATAGGTTTGGGAGCGCATAAGTTTAATGTCGAGCAATTCGGCTGCGAATGGGCCTATACCATGGATGGTGGTGAAGTGGGCGAGTTGGAGTTCGAGAATTTCAATGCGGCTTCCGCCAAGATTGTGTTCAAGGGACGCAATGTACATCCGGGATATGCCAAAAACAAGATGATAAACTCTATCCGCGTAGCCAACCGTTTTATTTCCATGCTTCCCGGCCACGAAACGCCGGAACATACCGAAGGTTATGAAGGATTCTATCACCTCATCGGCATTACGGGTGAAGTGGAGCGGACTACGGTTTCCTACATCATTCGCGACCACGACCGTGTTCGTTTTGAGAACCGCAAGAAAGAGTTTGAACACCTTGTCCGCAAGATTAACGCCGAATATGGCGAGGGTACGGCCGTACTGGAGCTGCACGACCAATATTATAATATGCGCGAGAAGATTGAACCGGTGATGCACATCATCGATACCGCTTTCAAGGCTATGGAAGCTGTCGGCGTAGAGCCTCACGTAAAAGCTATTCGCGGCGGTACGGACGGTGCGCAACTTTCGTTCAAAGGGTTGCCTTGTCCCAACATCTTTGCCGGCGGTCTGAATTTCCACGGACGTTACGAGTTCGTTCCCATTCAGAACATGGAGAAGGCCATGAATGTTATCATCAAGATCGCCGAACTCGTTGCCGCCCAATATAACTCATAACTTATAACTCATAACTCATTCCTCATACCATGAAAACCACTCCGTTTACAGAAACACACATCTCGCTGGGCGCTAAGATGCACGAATTTGCGGGATACAATATGCCTATCGAATATTCCGGTATCATTGACGAACATCTCACCGTTTGCAAGGGCGTCGGCGTATTCGATGTCTCCCACATGGGAGAGTTTTGGGTGAAAGGCCCGCATGCTTTGGACTTTTTGCAGAAAGTCACTTCTAACAATGTGGCCGCCCTTACGCCCGGTAAAGTACAGTACACTTGCTTTCCCAATGAGGATGGCGGTATTGTAGACGATTTGCTGGTCTATCAGTACGAACAGGAGAAATATCTGCTGGTTGTCAACGCTTCCAATATCGAGAAGGACTGGAACTGGTGTGTGTCTCATAATACGGAGGGGGCTGAATTGGAGAATGCTTCCGACCGTATGGCGCAGCTTGCGGTACAAGGACCGAAAGCTGTCGAGGTATTGCAGAAACTGACGCCTGTCAATCTTTCCGAGCTTCCATATTACACTTTTACGCATGGGGAGTTTGCAGGCGAGCCGGATGTCATAATCTCCAATACCGGCTATACCGGAGCCGGAGGTTTTGAGCTTTATTTCTATCCCGAAGCGGCGATGAAGATATGGAATGCCGTGTTCGAGGCAGGTGCGGAGTTCGGTATCAAGCCTATCGGTTTGGGTGCCCGTGATACGCTTCGTCTTGAGATGGGGTTCTGCCTGTATGGAAATGACCTGGATGATACCACGTCGCCCATCGAAGCCGGGCTGGGATGGATTACCAAGTTTGCGGAGGGTAAGAACTTTACCAACCGTCCGATGCTGGAGAAACAGAAAGCGGAGGGTACGGCGCGTAAATTGGTTGGCTTTGAAATGGTGGATCGCGGTATTCCCCGTCACGGTTATGAATTGCAGAGCCCGGAAGGCACTCCCATTGGCGTGGTTACGTCGGGTACCATGTCGCCTACCCGTAAAATCGGTATCGGTATGGGATATGTGAAGCCCGAATATAGTAAGGTTGGTACGGAAATCTGTATCGATATGCGCGGGCGCAAGCTGAAAGCGGTGGTGGTACGTCCGCCGTTCCGGGGCAAAGTATAGGATTATGAAATAAAGATATCTTATTTTATTTAAAACAATCAAGGCTGAATTTTAATTCAGCCTTGATTGTTTGATAGCGGTAGGCCTGAATTTCTAAAACTCAATATTATTACATATCGGGAGTTAAAATGCTAAAATTGCTCTGACACAAAGACGCCCGTCATCGTTTTTGTAGGTTTGATTAATGTAGCTGTCAAGAAAATCACCATACCATGCGCGATTGAAATAATCTTGATTAGGATTTGCAGTGTGTTTCTCCGGAGCTTCCGAGCTCGACCAATAGCCTAAGTAGTTATTGGAAGGGTCATTGTTCCTGCGTATTGAAAAGTTCTCGGCACTACCGGCTGCTTGGGTGTTTAATGTACTGAACTTTTTCTCGATTAAGATTTTGTTGGATGTGTTTGCAGGAATATCATACCCAAGATCCCAGATACTTCCGTTGATAACCCCCGAGTATATAAGGGAAAGTTCCTTGATGGAGGGAAGATACCACCCGCTACTCTTACCGGGAGCCGTATTGCTTGCCGCATAAGTATCTATGGATTGTAGGATGGTGGCTTTACTGCCGCTATTGCTTTTGTTGTATTTTTTGATAACTTCCGTATTGTTATATCCTAACATCATATTCAGATTGCCGTCAGGGTCTTCATCTTTGGTCTTTGCGATAAGGATGCTGACATAAGGCTCGGAAAGGCCGGCATCGCCGATAGCTGCATCGGCTGTCTGCCAAATTACTCCTTTGCCGGCGTCTTTCAATGCTACCACAAGTCCGTGGTTACCGGTAGACGTGTCGCCTATCTTTGCTCTTAATACAGCGTCGTCTTTTGCTACATCGCCCACATGAAAGATTACGCCTATGCATGTTTTGGAAGAGATAAGAGAGGCGGAGAAAGTGCCGTCGCTGTAATAATAGTCACCTGTGTTGACTATTGCGGTGTATTTCAAAGCGCGGGTGGCTATTGTTTTCCGGCCGTCTGCGCCTATAATGCTTACTTCGAGCATGGCGGTTTCGCCGTCAGCAATGTCCTCGGGAGCGGTGACCGTGACTTTGGCGTCATTCTTGCAGTTGCCGGTAGCCGGGTCAAATGTAGGATGTTCCACACTCACTGTCCAGGGGAGAGCGGCGGCGCGGGTTTTGATATCCGTGCTTGTACCCCGGTCGCTGGTGATTTGAGCCATGATAGCGGTATAGCTGTCTGCCTTGAGGTCGCTGGGCAGACTGAGAGGAATGTCGGTAGCAAGCTCGGTGAGGGAGATGGCGGCATTGGTGTGTTCCGTATCCGTACCTATTTGGAAAGTCTTGTAGCGGGGAAGCCGGATTTTGGTTGTGCCGTCGGCCAGCGTCAGCTCTATATAGTCGTCGTTGTCGGTATCGATACCGTCCGTTGTGAAGATGGCGTCGCCTTGAGGTCCCGTTACTTTTGTCCAATTGGCGCCGTTGTCCACACTGAGATAGGTCGCATCCGCCTCATAAGCGGAACCGCCGCTTTCCGAATTGAGCGTGCTGCCTGTTTTCAGCCGGGGAGTGGGGGCGGTAGCTCCCGGTTCGCCGGTGACACGCAGCCGTTTGCCGTCGACACGGAGATAATCGCCGTTTAAAGTCCAGTAGTAGATGCCGTTATCCTCTTTTGCGCTGATTTGGGGAGTGGCTCCGGCAATACCCTGCTCGCCGTTTCTGATGGTGACGGCTCCGCTTTTCACAAAGTTTATTACGTAGCCCGAGCCATCGGTGAGGGGAGTTACGCTCGTCACATAGTCGTTGTCGCTTTGTGCATTGATGATGGACTGCAAGCCGGCGATGTTGTCGTTTACCAATGCTTGCCATTTCTCAATAGCCGATATGCGTGCGGCAAGAGTTGCCTGTTCTCTGCGTATCTCGGCTAAATCATTTTGCATACAACCGCTCAGAGCCGCTATGACCGTGAGCAGTAAAACTAAGTTCTTTTTCATAATATATCCGTAAGTATTGTTGTTGTTTGCTTTTCTGCCGATATGCCGGCGTCTGCCGCTGTCTGTGTAAGACGTGTGGGGTGTTGCTTCTTCTTGGAGAATAAGGTGAGAAGTGCAGGGGGTGTCTTGGAGAGTTTGTTTGCTTTGAGCCATGTGTTATATTGTTAAGTTAAACATACAAAAAACGTGAGTTGCTGTATTTGTTTATCCTACAATCAGGCCTTCGCATTGCCCCACCCATGGATAAACAACAGCCACTCACGCCATTTTGTATATAGATACTCCTCTACCGGATACACCGATGGAAAAGTAGGTATATAACACAGACGTGAGCGTTGTTGTTATCATCTTCATGGGTTTCAAAGTTGCGAAGTTTGATTGTAGAAGATAATTTCAATAACGCTTCTTAAAAAATAATTAGTTTCGTTGCGCTCAATGGAACTTTCGCAAAGATAAGTAGTTTTTTGTTAAGAGAGAATGGATTGTCCACTTTTTATTTTGTTTCTTTTAGGCATAAGCTCTCTCCGTTTTCAGTTTGATGATATTTGCCTTCACCTTCCACACGCCTGTTTATGCGGGATAGCGGGTGAAACCTTGTTTTCGGCTTTGAAATGTTTGAAGGGCGCCGGCAAATGTGCACGGAGGTAATTGTGTAAGTAAATCCGTCTTGCGAGACGAAAAGAACCATCCCGCAAGACGGATTTATCTATCCCGTAAGACAAAATAATCCGCCTTGCGGGATAAATAATTTCATCTTGCGGGACGGTTTTGTGTACGGTGATAATCGTCTTTGGTGCGCTTGAAAAGTCTGTTTGATAGGCTTGAAAACTTTTTTTGATGTACATCCTGTCGTTTGGCTGAACCTGAGTATGCGCGGTATAATAAAAAAAGGGAATCTGTATCAGACTCCCTTTTTCTGCTTCTTTAAAAAACAGATTATTTCTTACGGTTACCGTAACGGCTCATGAACTTATCAACACGACCGGCTGTGTCAACCAACTTAGACTTACCGGTGTAGAACGGGTGAGAAGTGCTGGAGATTTCCAGCTTTACCAATGGATAAGTTTCGCCTTCGAACTCGATAGTCTCTTTAGTATTTACAGTAGAACGAGACAAGAACACGTCGCCGTTTGACATATCTTTAAATACTACCGGACGGTAATTTTCAGGATGAATACCTTTTTTCATTTCAATATTTGTTTTTTAATTTATATTCTGTTACTATTTTGGTAATAAATAGTGTAATGGTCTTTTTCAGTGCGCAAAGATAATGCTTTTCTATGAAATGAAAAAAGGTTTTTTGCAAAAAAAGCCGGAAATTGATAGGTTTATAGCTTTTTATTTTAGATTTTTGCAGGAGATTAATACCATATCACCTATGAGAAAACTGATTATATTCTTTTCTTTCTGGTTCGGCGTTACAATAGTCACGGCCCAGAATACGGAGCGCAAGCTGTACAGCATAGCGTTTTATAATCTTGAGAATCTGTTTGACACCATTCATGACGCAGGCAAGAACGACCATGAGTTTTTGCCCGATGGCAGTTATCGGTGGAGTGCGCGGAAGTACGAAGCCAAACTGCATAATCTCTCGAAAGTACTGAGCTCCCTGTCACGGGATCTGGTTCCAGAGGGGCCGGCGGTAATCGGCGTGGCGGAAGTCGAGAATCGAAGGGCGTTGACAGACCTTGTCAGCCGGCCGGCCATATCCAACTACAAGTTTGTGCATTACGAAGGACCCGACAGACGCGGTATCGACTGCGCGCTCCTGTATGACCCGCAGCAGTTTACCGTGACGAACTCCAAACTGGTGCTCTCCACTCCGTTTGAAGGGGATACGGTGCATCTGACACGCGGTTTCCTCATTGTGGACGGCCGAATGGCAGGTGAGCGTGTGTGCTTCATCGTGAATCACTGGCCTTCCCGCGGAGCGAAATCACCGGTGCGTGTGCATGCCGCCAAGCAGGTAAAGGCGCTGACGGACTCCTTGCTGCGTGAGGACAAAAAGCTGAAACTCTTTGTCATGGGAGATATGAACGATGACCCGATGGACGAAAGCATGCAGACTCTGGGAGCCCGTAAATATGTGTCGGGTATGAAAGCGAATCAGTTCTACAATCCCTGGTGGGAGATACTGGAGGATAAGGGCGTGGGAACTCTGCTCTATCGCGGCAAGTGGAACCTGTTCGACCAGATTGTACTGTCCAGGCCGGTGGTGAAAGCGAAGAAAGGATTACGCTACGACCATAGCGAGGTCTTTATCCGCGACTATCTGATTCAGCAGGACGGCAAGTACAAAGGTGCGCCTCTGCGTACCCATGGCGGGCGTGTATGGCTGAACGGTTACAGCGACCATCTGCCTACGATTGTTTATCTGAAAAAGTAAGCGGGCGCCGGATGTTACACAAGCTCTTGGTTTATATCAGGAGCAACTGTCATTCAGAGCGTACAAGCTGATTACGCGTATTTACTTATTTACTTTATATATAATAATGTGTAAATAATCGGCCGGAACGTAAACTTGCTTTCCGGCTTTTTTGTTTATAGAGGTGAGAACGCAAAAGGCTGAATGAACAGACAGATGCAAGAACTTTGTAATATGGAGATTACAATATTCTGTTAATTCAAGCCAATGGCTTTAAAATAGAACAGATTTGACAGATAAATAGAGATATTTTATTCTTCTCCCGTTCTTCTTTTTAAAGGATAATGCTTACTTTTGCGTAGAATTTTAATTCACTAACAATAAACTTTAAACAAAATGGTTAATTACAAAGATTTAGGCCTTGTAAACACAAGAGAAATGTTTGCTCGCGCTATCAAAGGTGGATATGCAATCCCTGCATTCAACTTCAATAACATGGAACAGATGCAGGCTATCATCAAGGCTGCAGTAGAGACTAAGTCTCCGGTTATCCTTCAGGTATCCAAGGGTGCTCGCCAGTATGCTAACGCTACTTTGCTGCGTTACATGGCTCAGGGCGCTGTGGAATATGCCAAGGAACTGGGCTGCAAACATCCTGAAATTGTTCTTCACCTTGACCACGGAGATACTTTCGAAACTTGCAAAAGCTGTATCGATTCAGGTTTCTCCTCAGTAATGATTGACGGTTCACATCTTCCATACGAAGAAAATGTAGCTCTGACAAAGAAGGTTGTTGACTACGCTCACCAATTCGATGTTACAGTAGAGGGCGAACTCGGCGTATTGGCAGGTGTAGAAGATGAAGTGTCTGCTGAACACCACACATATACTAACCCTGAAGAAGTTATTGACTTCGCTACTCGCACAGGTTGCGACTCTTTGGCTATCTCTATCGGTACTTCTCACGGTGCATACAAGTTCAAACCCGAACAATGCCACGTAGATCCCGCGACAGGTCGCCTGGTTCCTCCTCCTCTGGAATTTGCGGTATTGGATGCCGTAATGGAGAAACTTCCGGGATTCCCTATCGTACTTCACGGTTCTTCTTCAGTTCCTCAGGAAGAAGTTGATACTATCAATAAATTTGGCGGTAAGCTGGAAGCGGCTATCGGCATTCCTGAAGACCAACTGCGTAAAGCTGCCAAGTCCGCTGTTTGCAAAATCAACATCGACTCAGACTCTCGTCTGGCTATGACCGCTGCTGTTCGTAAGGTATTCGCTGAGAAACCGGCTGAATTCGACCCGCGTAAATACCTGGGCCCGGCTCGTGACAACATGGAGAAACTTTACAAGCACAAAATTATCAACGTGCTTGGCTCGGAAAACAAATTGGCTCAATTGGACTGATAGGGTTAATCTGATTATAAAAAAGGGGAGTGCATTGAAATGCACTCCCCTTTTTACTTTTAGGTACGGATTGAACGGAGCTTTACGGTGCTCTTTGGATTTCCGTGGTTTTCCGTACAATCCGTGCCTGGCTCATATCAAATCCGGGTCTGTTTACAACTCGATAACCAGTGATTCACGCGCTCCCATCTTCAACTCTTCTCCGAAGGTGATCGTTCTGCCGCTTAGAATGTTTTTACCTTGTTTGGCGTCTTTCAGTATTTCCTTGTAGAACTTCAAAGGAACGGCGGTTGCAGAGTCGGTACCGTTCAGCATTACGAAAACGGTCTTGCCTTCGTGCTGACGGGCATAGGCATATACGCCGTTCTGTACCATGAACTGGGTCATGCTGCCTTTGGCAATCACATCGTTTCCTTTACGCCAGTTCAGTATTGTTTTGTAGAAGTTGTAGCAATCGTTTTGAATTTTGCTGCGGCCTTCGGCTGTCAGTGCGGTCTCTTTGTCGTCTGCCCAGCCGCCGGGGAAGTCTTTGCGGACATAACCGTCACTCTTGCTCTTTACGCCGTTCATCATAATTTCCGTTCCGTAGTACAATTGCGGAATACGGCGGGTGGTGAGCAGCAGGGTAGAGGCTTGCTTCAGCATCGGAAGATTGTCGCCCTCGCCCAGGAAGCGGTCGGTGTCGTGGTTCTCGATGAAAGCGAGCACCGATTCCGGATTCGGGTAAAGGAAGTCGTATACGAAACTGTTGTACACCCGGTCTAATCCTTTAAACCAGGTTTCCGTCTCTTCCGTTTTGGCGATATTGATTTTGTCGTAGAAACTGAAATCCATTACTGTCTTCAGATTGCTGTTCTTCGGGGCGGACAGTTTGGAGTCTTTTTGCCACCATGCGGTGTATGCCGGTTCGGTTACCCATGTTTCGCCTACGGTATTGTAGTTGGGGTATTCTTCATTCAGTTCTTTCATCCAGTTGCTCATGGCGTCATAGTCGGCGTACGGGTAAGTATCCATGCGGATACCGTCTATGTCGGCATATTCAATCCACCAGAAACTGTTCTGAACGAGATAGCGGTATACATGCGGGTTCTTTTGGTTGAGGTCGGGCATGGCGGTTACGAACCAGCCGTCGTTCATCTGGCTGAAATCGTATTTCGATGCGTACGGGTCTACGTGGGGAGTCAACTTGAAGGATGTCTGCACAAAGTTGTTTTCATGGTCGGGATTGTTGAACCAGTCTTTGCAGGGCATGTCCTTTATCCATACGTGCTCTACGCCGCAGTGGTTGAAAATCATATCCATTACGATTTTAATGCCGCGTGCATGAGACTTTTCGATGAGTCGCTTATATTCTTCGTTGGTGCCGAAGCGGGGGTCTACCTTGTAGTAATCGGTGGTGGCATAGCCGTGGTAAGAACCGCCGGTCATGTTGTTTTCCAATACCGGAGTAAACCACAAGGCGGTCACGCCCAAATCGGAAAAATAGTCGAGGTGCTGTTCGATACCCGCGAGGTCGCCGCCATGACGGGCATTCGGGTCGTTGCGGTCTACCTTGTACTCTGCCATGCCTGCTATCTGGTCGTTGTCGGGATTACCGTTGGCAAAACGGTCGGGCATCAGCAGGTAGAGCGCGTCGGACGCGTCGAAACCTTTGTGCTCGCAGCCCTTTTTGGCACGTGCCTTTAGCTCATACTCTTTGACAAGCTTTTTCTTGCCTTGCGTAAAGGTGAGTGTCATTTTACCGGGTTTCACGTCTTTGTCCAACTTGAGATAGACCAGCAGGTAATTGTTGCTTTCCAACTTGACTGTACTACTCAGCGAGACGCCGGGATAGTTGACGGATACCGCCGCATTGCCGATGCCTTCACCATATACCATTAGCTGAAGTTCGGGGTTTTGCATGCCGGTGTACCAAAACGGAGGGTCGATTTTGTTTACGTTCATGGCTGCATACGTACTAAGGGAAAGTAGGAGCGTTCCCAAAATGAAGAATACTTTTTTCATGATATTAGCTTTTCGTTGTTTTCTGCGCTAAATTAAAAAAAATAGCGGAGAAGGCTGTCGCCTCTCCACTATTATCCTTTATGCAGGTTATGCAAACGTTTTCACTGCTTACATCAGGAATCCCAACAGGATACCGGCGGCTACCGCCGAACCGATAACACCCGCTACATTCGGACCCATGGCATGCATCAGCAGATAGTTGGTCGGGTCGTATTCCAAACCTACTATTTGAGAGATACGCGCAGAGTCGGGTACTGCAGATACGCCTGCATTACCAATCAGCGGATTAATCTTATTGCCTTTCTTCAGGAAGAGATTGAATATCTTCACGAAGATTACTCCGGAAGCGGTTGCGACGATGAATGAGAATGCGCCCAGACCGAAAATCCATAATGAGTCTGTGGTCAGGAACTCGGATGCTTGCGTGGAAGCACCTACGGTCAGACCCAGCAGGATGGTGATTGTGTCAATCAGCGGACCGCTGGCCGTGTTGGCCAGACGACGGGTTACACCGCTTTCCTTCAACAGGTTACCGAAGAACAGCATACCCAGCAAAGGCAGGCCGGACGGAACGAGGAAACAAGTGAGCAACAGACCGATAATCGGGAACATCACTTTTTCCGTATGAGAAACAACGCGCGGCGGTTTCATGCGGATAAGGCGTTCGTTCTTGCTGGTAAGCAGACGCATGATAGGCGGCTGTATTACCGGTACCAACGCCATGTAGGAATAGGCGGACACCGCGATTGCACCCATCAGGTTGGGAGCCAGCTTGGACGAGAGGAAGATAGCCGTCGGGCCGTCTGCACCACCGATGATGCCGATAGCTCCGGCTTGCATCGGATCGAATCCGATGGCTAAGGCTGTCATGTATGCGCCGAAGATACCGAATTGCGCGGCTGCGCCGACCAGCATCAGCTTCGGGTTCGAAATCAGGGCGGAGAAGTCCGTCATGGCTCCGATACCCAGGAAGATGAGCGGCGGATACCATCCGGAAGTCACTCCTTGATACAGAATGTTGAGCACAGACCCTTCTTCATAGATGCCGACTTTCAATCCGGCTTCCATGTTGAAAGGGATATTACCGATCAGCATACCGAAACCGATAGGTATCAGAAGCATCGGCTCAAATTCCTTGGCTACCGCCAAGTATATGAAGAACAAACCTACCAGAATCATTACTACGTGGCCTGCCGTTGCATTGGCAAAACCCGTATATGTCCAGAAGTCGGCAAGGTTGTTTCCTAAAAATGTGATAAATTCTCCCATATTATTCAATAATTACAAGGTCAGTACCTTCGAGTACGGATTCTCCTTTACTAACATTAATAGCGGTAATCTTACCGTCTTTGTCGGCATTGATGTTGTTCTCCATTTTCATGGCTTCCAGGATGATGATAACCTGGCCTTTCTTCACTGTATCGCCCACATTGACCTTGATGTCAAGGATAACGCCGGGCAGCGGAGACTTCACGCCTGACTTGCCGGTTGATGCGGCGGCCGGCTTAACGACCGGAGTGGCCGGAGCGGCCGGAGCCGTACTTACAGGACGCACTACCGGTTTGACAGCTGCTTTCGGAGTTTTCTCCATTTCAACCTTATAGGGAGTACCGTTCACTTCTACGTGGGCGATATTATCTTCAATATCTCCAATGGTAACCTTATATACGTTACCGTTGATTTTGTATTTATATTCTTTCATCGTTTTATCTTTATTAAAGGTGACTTTACTTTCTCTGAGGAGTTTCACGCAGTGTATAAATCTTGGAGCTCCATGGTGAATAGCTGCGTTTTACACGGGTAATGGTGAGCACGGTGTCTTCCACATCGTGTACATCGCTCTGCATTTCGTGCAAAGCCAGGGAAATGGCGGCGAATACTTCACCGGGGGCTTCTCCCAATAGTTTTTCTTTAGCTTCTTTCTTGTCGGTAATACCCTTGGCGCGCATTGCGTTGCGCTTGCTGAGGTTGACGGAAATCTTGCCTACAATCTTGAAAGAAATATAAAGCAGAATCAAACCAAAGAATACTACACTCATGGCGGAAATAGACATACCTATACCTACGCTGTCGTGCTGCTCGAACTTCTCCATCTTGGCATTGCTGTCGATGGTTTGGTTGTTGGTGCTCGGAGTAACGTACTTATCGGAAGTTTCTCCTTTGACCTCCCATTCCGGAGTAGCGTCGCTGACGCGCGCATAGGACTGGTTGGCCTTTAATACACCGGCAGGAACTACAATCTGATCCAACAGTTTCTTGCCGGAATCGTACAGACCGATCCAGTTGGCATTCAGGCTGTCCAGTTTAAAGTTGGTGTGGAATGTACCGCGATTAGGTTCTCCATCCGCCCAGAATAATGCGTGCTGACGGGGTTTTACCAAAGTCAGGACATCACCTTTCGGGATAAAATAAGTGGCGGTATCGCCCGGCTGGCTGCTAAACTTCAGATAGCAACCTGCAAGGTCGGCGCTGCCGTATGATTTATTGAATATTTCAATCCATGCGCTGTGTACACCGTAGTCATCCTGGAAGTTGCTTTCGTTGTTGATAAGCACTTCATTCAGCAACAGTTTGGAGTTTGCCTTCTTCTCACCGCAAGAAGAACAGAAACCCAGCACCAGCATCAATGAAAGGAATATTCCGATTTTTGTTTTATTCATAAATTTGAGTTTTTATTTTTCAATTCTCAACTTTCAATTCTCAATCTTTAAAGAGGAATATTACCATGCTTCTTGGCCGGGTTGCTCAACTTCTTGGTTTGCAGTTGCTGCAGGGCGCGGATAATGCGGAAACGCGTATTACGCGGTTCGATAACATCGTCGATATAGCCATACTTGGCTGCATTGTAAGGATTGGCAAATAACTTGGTGTATTCCGCTTCTTTCTCTGCCAGGAATTGGGCTGGGTTTTCTTGCTCTTTGGCTTCACGTGCATATAGGACTTCTACGGCGCCTGCACCACCCATTACGGCGATTTCGGCGGTAGGCCATGCGTAGTTCATGTCACCGCGGAGTTGCTTACAGCTCATCACGATGTGCGAACCGCCGTAAGACTTACGCAGCGTGATAGTAACCTTAGGTACGGTGGCTTCACCGTAGGCATACAGCAACTTGGCACCGTGCAGGATAACGCCGTTGTACTCCTGACCTGTTCCGGGAAGGAAGCCCGGTACGTCTACCAAAGATACGATAGGAATATTGAAAGCGTCGCAGAAACGAACGAAACGCGCGCCCTTGCGGGATGCATTACTGTCGAGTACGCCCGCCAGATATTTCGGCTGGTTGGCTACGATACCGACTGATTGTCCGTTGAAACGGGCAAAACCGATAATGATATTCTTGGAGTAATCTTTCTGGATTTCGAGGAACTCGCCGTTATCGACGATAGCGCCGATAACTTCATACATATCGTAAGGCTTGTTCGGATTGTCGGGAATAATGTCGTTCAAAGAATCTTCCAGACGGTCGATAGGGTCTGTACAGTCTATGTAGGGAGCTTCTTCGAGGTTGTTCTGAGGAATATAACCCAAGAGCTTGCGGATTAAAGCCAAACCTTCCTCTTCGGTCTGCGCGGTGAAATGAGTTACACCCGATTTGGTGGAGTGTACGCTTGCGCCACCCAGGTTTTCCTGGCTGACATCTTCACCTGTTACGGTCTTTACAACTTTCGGACCGGTGAGGAACATATAGGAAGTGCCTTCCATCATCAGCGTAAAGTCGGTAAGGGCGGGAGAGTAAACGGCACCGCCGGCGCAAGGACCGAAGATACCGGAAATCTGAGGAATAACGCCGGAAGCAAGAATATTGCGTTGGAAAATCTCGGCATAACCCGCCAAAGCGTTGATACCTTCCTGAATACGGGCACCGCCTGAGTCGTTGATACCGATACAAGGAGCGCCCATCTTCATTGCCTGATCCATGATTTTGCAAATCTTCAAAGACATGGTTTCCGACAAGGAACCGGCGGAAACAGTGAAATCTTGCGCAAAGATGTACACCAAACGGCCTTCGATGGTACCGCAACCGGTAACCACACCGTCACCGGGATAGTGTTTCTTTTCCATACCGAAGTTTGTGCATCTGTGCTCAACGAACATATCCATTTCTTCGAAACTTCCTTCATCGAGTAACATAGCTATACGCTCGCGAGCTGTATATTTACCTTTCTCATGTTGCTTTGCAATTGCTTTTTCACCACCACCAAGGCGCGCAGCTGCACGGCGGTCAATAAGCTCTTTAATTTTCTCAAGTTGATTACTCATATATTTATAAATTATGAATGGTGAATTATGAATTATGTTGTATGAATTGTGAATTATAAATTATGAATTGAGACGTTACATGACTACAATTCATAATTCTAATTTATAATTCATAATTGTTTATTCTCCTTTTTCGCAGAGTTCCGTCAATACGCCGAGGGTGGATTTCGGGTGCAGGAATGCGATGTTCAAACCTTCCGCACCTTTGCGGGGAGCTTTGTCGATAAGGCGGATGCCCTTTTCTTCAACTTCGGCGAGCGCATCGGCTACTCCGTCTTCCACAGCAAATGCTAAATGGTGCATACCTCCGTTACCGTTATTCTTTTCGATGAATTTGGCAATAGTACTTTCGGGGGAAGTCGGTTCCAGTAACTCAATTTTCACGTCACCTACTTTCAAGAAGGCGGTTCTTACCTTTTGGTCCTCTACGGTTTCAATGTTGTAGCATTTTAAACCTAATACATTTTCGTAGTACGGAAGGGCTTCTTCAATGCTTTTTACGGCAATACCCAAATGTTCAATGTGTGAAATCTTCATAACAGTTTTTATTAATGTTGGTATTCAATTCCTAATTTTTACAATAAGCAGTACAAAGAAAGATATTTCTACTTGAATAAAGAAATTTTTCGCCAATTAATTATAAAGGTATTTCTTCTTAAATTGATTTTATAATTGAGGTTGCCAACTGTTATTTTATCAATTTATAGCGTTCGGTTTTTTGTGAAAAAGAGATTCAAAAGCTTTTTTTGTTATATCTTTGTCAGTAGAAATACAATCGGACAAATATTATGTCACATTTAGCTCCCTTGATTGCCGATTTGGCATTGATACTGATTTGCGCCGGAGTAATGACGCTGCTATTTAAGAAGTTGAAACAACCGTTGGTTTTAGGATATGTTGTGGCGGGCTTTTTAGCCAGTCCCCACATGGCCTATACGCCTTCGGTAATGGATACGGCGAATATACAGACTTGGGCGGATATCGGCGTTATTTTCCTACTGTTTGCTTTGGGGCTGGAGTTTAGCTTTAAGAAAATAGTGAAGGTGGGCGGTGCCGCCATTATTGCTGCTTGCACGATTATATTTTGTATGATATTATTGGGTGTAGCGGTAGGCACGGCGTTCGGATGGAAGCGGATGGACTGCATCTTTCTGGGCGGTATGATCGCCATGTCGTCTACTACTATTATATATAAGGCTTTTGATGATTTGGGCATGCGCAAGAAACAGTTTACGGGGTTGGTGCTCAGTGTTCTGATTCTGGAAGATATTCTGGCTATTGTTCTGATGGTTATGCTGTCCACCATGGCAGTCAGCCATAATTTTGAGGGTACGGAAATGCTGGGCAGCATAGCGAAGCTGCTGTTCTTCCTTATATTGTGGTTTGTGGTCGGTATTTACTTGATTCCTGTCCTGCTGAAAAAATGCCGCAAACTGATGAGTGAGGAAACGTTGTTGATTGTATCGCTCGGCCTTTGTTTCGGTATGGTTGTGCTGGCTGCCCATACGGGATTTTCAGCGGCATTCGGCGCTTTTATTATGGGGTCTATTCTGGCTGAAACGGTAGAAGCGGAGAGTATCGAGCGTCTGGTTAAACCGGTGAAGGATTTGTTCGGCGCCATATTTTTCGTATCCGTAGGTATGATGGTAGACCCTTTGATGATAGTGGAGTATGCCGGACCTATTGTTGTCATTACGTTGGCGGTTATTGCCGGACAGTCCTTGTTCGGAACGTTGGGAGTATTGCTTGCCGGGCAGCCGCTGAAGACGGCTATGCAATGCGGCTTTAGTTTGACGCAGATTGGCGAGTTCGCCTTTATCATCGCCTCTTTGGGAGTGTCTTTGCACGTGACAAGCCATTTTCTGTATCCTATCGTAGTAGCCGTATCGGTTATCACTACTTTTCTTACTCCTTATATGATTCGTTTTGCCGAGCCGGCTTCCAATTTTGTCGATACGCATCTGCCGGAAAGGTGGCAGAAGTTTTTGTTGCATTACGCTTCCGGTTCGCAAACGGTGAACCATGAAAGCTTATGGAAGAAACTGATACTCGCTTTGTTGCGTATTACGGTGGTTTATTCCATTGTAAGCGTGGCGGTGATAGCTATTGCATTCCGTTTTCTTGTACCGTTTTTCAAGGAAAGCTTGCCGGGCGTTTGGGGACCTTTGCTGTCCGCTCTGGTTATTATTCTGTTTATCGCTCCTTTTCTGCGGGCCATTATGATTAAGAAAAACCATTCGGTGGAATTTGTTACTTTGTGGCGCGACAGTCGGGGAAACCGTGCTCCGTTGGTGGCTACTATTGTGCTGCGAATCCTGTTGGCGGTTTCTTTCGTGATGTTTGTCATTGCCGGACTGTTTAAGTTATCGGTCGGCCTTGTTTTTGGCGTTGCGGTGCTGCTGGTTACAGTGATGATACTTTCCCGGCAGTTGAAGCGGCAGTCTATCATGATTGAGCGTACTTTCTTCCAGAATCTGCGCTTGCGGGATATGCGGGCGGAATATTTGGGTGAGAAGAAACCGGAATATGCAGGCCGTTTGCTTTCCCGTGATTTACATCTGACGGATTATGAAATACCCGGCGAATCGGCATGGGCGGGTAAGACGTTGGCGGAGTTGAACTTTGGTAAACGCTATGGAGTGCATGTGGTTTCTATTCTTCGCGGACGTAAGCGGATAAATATTCCCGGAGCTTCGGTACGTCTTTTTCCTCTGGATAAGATACAGGTTATCGCTACCGATGAGGAGTTGAATGTATTTGGCGAAGAGATGGATAGACTTTCAACGGTAGCTACGGACGTTGTGGAAAAAAGCGAGATGATATTACGTCAGTTGCGCATCGACGCTAATTCTCCTTTTCTGGGTAAAACATTGAAAGACGCGGGCATACGTGAAAAGTACCACTGTCTGATTGTAGGTGTGGAGCGGGGAGAGGAGACTTTGCACGCTCCCGACGTGCACGAGCCTTTTGTAGCAGGGGATGTAGTGTGGATTGTCGGCGAAAATGTTGATGTGTATAAATTAGTCGGCGAAAATGATGAAAATGTAGACCTGTAATATTAAGAGAACGATTATCTTTGTCCTGTAAATATAAACTAAAAAAAGTATATCATGAAAAGCGATCCGAAAGAATGTCTGTATTGCCAGAATAATGAAACGTTGCATAATCTGATGATTGAGATTGCGCAGCTTAGTGTATCACGTGTTTTCCTCTTTAAGGAACAAACTTATCGTGGGCGTTGCCTCGTGGCCTATAAAGACCATGTTAACGATTTGAATGAGTTGAGCGATGAGGAACGTAATGCTTTTATGGCTGATGTAGCCCGTGTAACTCGTGCCATGCAGAAAGCGTTTAATCCGGAGAAGATTAATTACGGCGCATACTCGGACAAATTGTCTCATCTCCACTTCCATTTGGCACCGAAATATGTAGACGGTCCCGATTATGGAGGTACTTTCCAAATGAATCCGGGAAAAGTGTATCTGACGGATGCCGAATATCAGGAGTTGATTGAGGCGGTGAGAAGTAAACTTTAAAAAAATAATGAAGTATAAGGTATAAACTTGCGATGAATCTGATTTATGAATTACGAATGGGTATGTAATATCACGGCGCAGCCGTTTATACCTTATACTTTATTTTATACTTCATATTTTATTTAAAATCTTGTCCATTACCCAGTTTGTCAGTGTTGCGCTTTCGCCATCGCAACTACAGATTGATTTGCCAAGCAGATGGTCTACAACAGCTTGAATAAGTGGTTGCTGTACGTAAACAGGGTTCTCAACCGGGATTTCTTCTCTTCCTCTCTCGGTATGTAAAGCTATGGGATCATAGGTAAATACGGAGAAACATATCATTCCTTTGTCTCCGATAATCTCGATACGGTCTTCTCGTGCCGATTCGTGGGCAACGAAGCACCACGAGCCGCTACCCACCAGTCCGCTGTCAAATTGGAAACAAGCGCTGAGGGTGTCTTCGGCGGGATATAGTCCGCCGCGATTACTTTTGTATCCGTTGGCTTCAAGGATGTAGCCGAACATATCTTGCAGTATATCTATCTGGTGCGGAGCTAAATCATAAAAATAACCGCCGCCGGCAATATCCGGTTGTACGCGCCACGGCAGATTCTCCTTATTATAGTCCAAGTCGCGGGGCGGCTGTGCAAAGCGGATTTGTATGTTGATGATATTTCCTATTGCGCCTTCTTCCACCAATGACTTCACTTTCAGGAAGTAAGGGAGATAACGGCGGTAATAAGCTACAAAACAGGGTATGCCGGTTTCCTTGGAGATGCGGTTGATGCGGCAACACTCTTCATAGGTCACTGCCATAGGCTTTTCTATGTATACGGGCTTGCCGGCCTTCATGGACATGATGGCATACGTAGCGTGAGAAGAGGGTGGGGTAGCGATGTATACGGCATTTACCTCCTCGTCATTAATCAACTCCTGCGCGTCGTTGTACCATTTGGCAATACCTCTCTCTTTGGCGTAAGTTTTGGCTTTGGAAATATCCCGGCTCATTACGGCCACTACTTCGGAGTGCTCAATCTTCTGAAAGGCAGGTCCGCTTTTGTATTTGGTTACTTCTCCACAGCCAATAAATCCCCATTTTATTATTTTCTCGCTCATACACTTATAATATTATTCTTCAAAGTCGAAATCAAAATCAAAGTCATCCATAAATTCCGGCGCGGTAAAATCTTCCAGTTCGCGGCGATCCTTTTTGGTGGGGCGTCCTGTTCCTTTGGCGCGGTTGATAAAGCCGCTGACCTTACTCATTTCCAATAATTCGTATTGGTCGGGAGTGGTTACGTTTTCCATCATTTCGGGAACGAGCTTGGCGCCTACACGCTTTTCAATGGATTGTAATACTTTAAAGGAATAGGTAACCGGCGGCTTGCGTACTTGTATTACATCTCCCGGCTTCACCATACGGGCTGCCTTTGCAAGCGCGCCGTTAATGCTGATACGCCCTTTCTTGCAGGCTTCGGCCGCAATGGTACGTGTTTTGAATATGCGTACGGCCCACATCCATTTGTCTATTCTTGCTTCGCTCATTTTTTATTAAACTGATTCATTGTAATGTCGATGCCGGCAAGGCAGAAACTTTTGATGATTTCGCCGGCTGTTTTCAGGCGTTCGTCCATTGTTTTCCAATCCTCGTCCGTGAAATGTCCCAATACGAAGTCTATCTGTCCGCCACGGGGAAAATCGTTACCGATGCCAAAGCGCAGGCGGGCGTAGTTTTGAGTTCCCAGTGTTGCTGCGATATGCTTCAGACCATTATGTCCCGCATCGCTTCCCTTTCCTTTCAGCCGTAGAGTTCCAAAAGGCAACGCCAAATCGTCTACCACTATTAATACGTTTTCCAATGGAATGTTTTCTTTTTGCATCCAGTAACGTACGGCGTTTCCGCTCAGGTTCATAAAGGTGGACGGTTTCAGTAATACCAGTTGCCGTCCTTTGACGGATATTGTAGCCGTGAAACCGTAACGTCCGTCGTTAAAGGTCGCTCCGGCTGTTTTGGCTAAAGCATCTACTGCCATGAAACCTATGTTATGGCGGGTTTCGTGGTATTCGGGGCCGATATTACCTAATCCGACAATTAGATATTTCATTCTTTCTATTCTTACTTTGATGATAATTTAGATAAAAGAGGAACGCGGATTATCGCAGCTGTCCGC
This sequence comes from Bacteroides sp. 44_46, assembly GCF_001915465.1. Lineage (NCBI taxonomy): Bacteria > Pseudomonadati > Bacteroidota > Bacteroidia > Bacteroidales > Bacteroidaceae > Bacteroides > Bacteroides sp. 44_46. The sequence goes on from NZ_MNQO01000008.1 coordinate 40,689, forward strand.
GGATATGAAATCTGCGTCGTCTGCGTTAATCCGCGTTCCGGAATATCTTGTTTTCTTGCTAAGAAAGCGCTGATTAGTTGTTGGCAGCAGCTGCCGCAGCACCTCTTGCAGCACGAGTCAGCTTAACAGCACATACAACGGCTTCTTTAGCATTCAACAGTTCCAGACCTTCGTAGCTCAGCTCGCCTACTTTCACTGTCTTACCCAATCCCAGGTGAGATACGTTGATAATCAGTTTTTCAGGGATAGCGTTGTACAAGGCTTTTACTTTCAGTTTACGCATTTGCAGAGTCAGCTTACCACCGGCTTTCACACCTTCTGCCAGACCTTCCATTTGTACGGGAACTTCCATAACGATAGGTTTAGCTTCGTCAATCTGATAGAAGTCAACGTGCAGAATAGTATCTTTTACCGGGTGGAATTGGATATCTTTCAAGATAGCGTTTACTTTCTTGCCATCGATGATTAGGTCAACCACGTAGATGTGCGGAGTGTAAACCAAGTTACGCAGACCTTCTGCCGGTACGGTGAAATGAACGTTTTCGCCCGCTCCGTAGAGTACGCAAGGTACGCCGTTGTCTTTACGAATAGCTTTCAAAGCTCTTGCTTGTTCCGAAGAACGTTCTGCAATAGTTCTTGCAGTTCCTTTTACTTCAATAGATCTCATTTTCTTAAAATTTTTGTGTTACTCTAAATTAAGTAGATTATTGCTTAATTCACCATCACACGATGTGGTTCACCACACGATGTTGCAAAAAGCGGTGCAAAAGTACAGCTTCTTTTTGAATTATCAAAAGGTTGCCCCTTAAAAATCAATATCTATTTTAATTTCTCCGTCAAGCTGGGACTCTTTTTCCTCCTGTTCTGCAGCCGGCTGTTCATTGGCCGGCAACTCTTCATTGTCGTTGTGACGCGCATAACACCCTTGCTGCTCCTGGATAAAGCCAATAGCTTGTTGCAGGCCGTTCATGAATTTCTCGAAATCTTCTTTGTACAAAAAGATTTTATGTTTCTCAAAACTTACTTGAGAATCATCGCCTTCACCCATTACCACTTTTTTGCTTTCGGTGATGGCAAGGAACATTTCATCCTTTCTGTTTTTCTTAACGTCTAAATAGTAGATGCGCTTACCTGCTTTAATGGATTGGGAGAATACTATCTCTTTATCGTTCACGTCCAGCCCACTTTTCTTTTTAAAGTCTTCCATATTTTAGCTATCTTGTTGTAATCGGGTTCAAAATTGACGATTTTTTTTAAACTGTCAAAAGAAAAAGCCCGGATAATGATTATCTGCATTAAAAAATGTGATTTATTTATGTAAACTCATTAAAAATATCTACTTTTGCCCCTCGTTAAAACACCAGTATTTACTTTAGTTATGATAAACAGAGTTCTTATTCGTCTTAAGATTATACAAATTGTATATGCTTATTATCAGAATGGCAGCAAAAATTTAGATGCCGCGGAAAAAGAGTTGTTCTTTAGCCTTTCCAAAGCCTATGACCTCTACAACTACCTGCTTATGTTGATGATAGCCCTGACGAACTACGCACAAAAGCGCATTGATGCGGCAAAAGCAAAATTGGCTCCCACGGCCGACGAGTTGTATCCGAACATGAAGTTCGTAGAAAACAAATTCATTTCCCAGTTGGAAGTAAACAACCAGTTGATGGATTTTATCTCCAATCAGAAACGTACTTGGGCGAATGATGAAGATTTTGTCAAAGGATTATTCGAAAAGATTGTAGCTTCCGATATATATAAGGAATATATGGCTTCTTCTGAAAATACGTACGAGGACGATCGCGAATTGTGGAGAAAGCTTTATAAGACCTTTATTTTCAATAATGAGGAACTCGATGTTTTGCTCGAAGATCAAAGTCTTTACTGGAATGATGATAAAGAAATTGTTGATACATTCGTTCTGAAAACAATCAAACGTTTTGATGAGAAGAATGGTGCGAATCAGGCTTTGCTTCCCGAATTTAAGGATGATGAAGACCAGGAGTTCGCCCGTCGCCTGTTCCGTCGCACTATTTTGAATTGCGATTATTACCGCCATCTTATCAGTGAAAATACGCGCAACTGGGATTTGGATCGCGTAGCTTTCATGGACGTGGTTATCATGCAGTGCGCATTGGCGGAAATATTGAGTTTCCCGAACATTCCCGTTAGTGTTTCGTTAAATGAGTATGTAGACATTGCCAAAGTATACAGCACTACTAAGAGCGGTAGTTTTGTCAATGGAACCTTAGACGGAATAGTTAAGGAATTGAAAAAAGAAGGGAAGTTATCGAAAAACTGATACCTTTGTTGAATAATAAAAACTAAAACGGAATATTTATGAATTTAATGACTGTATTCTTCCTGCAAGCTCCTGCTGCAGGCCCGGACGGAAGCATGATGTGGATTTTACTGATAGCTATGTTTGTTATCATGTATTTCTTTATGATTCGCCCGCAAAATAAAAAGCAAAAAGAAATCGCGAACTTTCGTAAATCACTGCAAGTGAACCAAAAGGTTATTACTGCCGGCGGTATTCACGGTATCATCAAGGAAATTAACGATAATGACGTAGTACTTGAGATTGCTTCTAACGTTAAAATCCATATTGACAAGAATTCTATTTTTGCCGCAGCTGCTGATGCAAACAGCAGTCAGGCTTCTAAATAAATAGATGTGAGCCTATGTTTGAGCGTAGGAACATAAAACGTATTTATTTAAATATAACCGGAAAAACAAAGGACTTTCTGCTCAGTGATAAGAGCAGAGAGTTCTTTGTTTTTTTATTTTTCTTCTTTATAGCCGGTGGTTTTTGGTTGTTGCAGACATTGAACAATGATTACGAAGCGGAGTTTTCCATTCCGGTGCGTCTGCGTGGCGTACCCAATAATACGATGATTACTTCGGAACCGGCTTCCGAACTTCGTATTAAAGTGAAAGATAAGGGAACCGTTCTGCTCAATTACATGTTGGGAAAGAGTTTCTATCCGGTTACGCTCGATTTCTCCGATTATAAAGGTACGGATAATCATGTACGCGTTTATGCCTCTCAATTTGAAAAGAAGATACTAAGTCAGTTGAATGTTTCTACGCGTCTGCTTTCCATGAAGCCGGATACATTGGAGTATATTTATGCAACGGGGATGTCAAAGTTGGTACCTGTCAAATTATCGGGAACGGTCAGCGCCGGTCGCCAGTATTATTTATCGGATACGGTGTTTAAACCGGATTCGGTTTTGGCATATGCGCCGGAAGGAGTATTGGATACGATAACCGCTGCCTATACGCAACAGGTTAAGCTGGAGAATATCTCCGATACATTACGGCGGCAGGTGTCTTTGCTTACCTTGCGGGGAGTGAAGTTTGTACCCGCTTCTATTGAAATGATGCTTCCTGTGGATATTTATACGGAAAAAACGGTGGAAGTGCCGCTGCATGGTGTAAATTTCCCTGCGGATAAAGTGTTGCGCGCTTTCCCGTCTAAGGTTCAAGTGACTTTTCAGGTAGGCCTCAGTCGCTTTCGTCAAATAACCGCAGATGATTTTCATATCAATGTCTCCTATGAGGAGCTGCTGCGTTTGGGCTCGGACAAATATACTGTAAAGTTGAAGAATGTTCCGGAAGGAGTGAATCAGGTGCGCTTTAATCCGGAACAGGTCGATTTTCTCATAGAGCAAATTTCCCCTTCATTATGACCGTCAGGATAGGTATAACCGGTGGTATTGGCAGCGGTAAAAGTGTTGTATCCCGATTGCTGGAAGTGATGGGGATACCTGTCTATATCTCCGATATGGAAACCAAACAACTTATGGTGGCGGATAATCGTATCCGCGGCGAGTTGATCGCTCTGTTGGGTGAGGAGGTATATGTCGGTGGAATATTGAATAAAACTTTGCTTGCTTCTTACCTTTTCGGTAGCCCCGAACATGCCCGGCAAGTTAACGGCATTGTTCATCCGCGTGTAAAAGAGGATTTCAGACAGTGGGTCCGGCAGCATGCGGGTTGTTCGATGGCGGGTATCGAGTCCGCTATTTTGATAGAAGCGGGGTTTGCAGGTGAGGTAGATGCGGTCGTTATGGTGTATGCCCCCGAAGAAGTGCGGGTACAACGTGCCATGAAACGGGATGCTTCCTCGCGTGAACTGATAGAAAGGCGCATTCGTAGCCAGATGAGCGATGAAGAAAAACGTATGCGAGCGGATTTTGTGATAGTGAATGATGGTGAAACACCGTTAATTCCGCAGGTTTTAGCTTTAATCACTTTCCTGTCTCAAAATAATACCTATCTTTGCCCACCGAAAAAATAACTACTAATTACAAAAACAGAATATACTATGTTGAAGACTATTTTGTCTATTTCCGGTAAGCCGGGATTGTATAAGCTCATTTCTCAGGGAAAGAATATGTTGATTGTCGAGTCGTTGGTTGATAAGAAACGTTTTCCGGCTTACGGCAATGAAAAGATTATCTCTTTAGGCGATATTGCCATGTATACGGATGCAGAGGAAGTGCCTTTGAAAGACGTACTTCTTTCAATGAAGAAAAAAGAGAACGGCGCCGCTGTGGCGTTGGATGTGAAAAAGGCTTCCGTGAAAGAACTTCAGGCTTATTTGGCGGAAGTGTTGCCTAACTTTGACCGCGACCGCGTATATGTATCGGATATTAAAAAACTGATTTCCTGGTATAACCTGCTGGTGGCAAGTGGCATGACCGACTTTGAAGAAGCATCTGAAGCTGCTGCCGAAGAGACTAAAGAGGCAACCGCAGAATAATTATACTCCATTTTGAGGTTTAAAAAAGAAAGGTGTATGAGAGGCCGCTTCTCATACACCTTTCTTTTTAAGTCCGATTGGCTGTCAGTTTCTGAACACCAATCCGTCTTTCGTTCTATCGGCATCCACCGTAATCGGTTTGCTGCGGTCAACCTCTTGCGACAACAGCTTCTTGGACAAGTCGTTCAGTAAATAATGCTGGATAGCACGTTTCACCGGACGGGCGCCGAATTCAGGATCGTATCCCGCATTGGCAAGGAAGTCTATGGCGGCATCGGTCAATACCAGTTCCACACCGTTTGCGGACAACATTTTTTGTACGCTCTTGATTTGGAGTACAACAATCTGTTTGATTTCCTTTTCTGTCAACGGCAAGAACATGATTGTCTCGTCGATACGGTTCAGGAACTCCGGACGAATCGTCTTTTTCAGCATATTCATCACTTCCTTCTTGGTTTCTTCTACAATTTCTTCCTTGTTGGAGCCGTTCAGTTTTTCCATCTGGCTTTGAATGTATCCGCTACCCATATTGGAGGTCATGATGATAATGGTATTTTTGAAGTTTACGGTACGTCCCTTATTATCCGTCAAACGCCCGTCGTCCAGTACCTGCAACAGGATATTGAATACATCCGGGTGCGCTTTCTCGATTTCATCGAACAGTACGACGGAGTAGGGCTTACGGCGTACGGCTTCCGTCAGCTGACCGCCTTCATCGTATCCTACATATCCCGGAGGCGCTCCTACCAGACGGGAAACACTGTGCTTCTCCTGATATTCACTCATGTCGATACGCGTCATCATCGTTTCATCGTCAAACAGGAACTCGGCGAGTGCCTTGGCAAGTTCCGTCTTACCTACGCCGGTCGTACCGAGAAAGAGGAACGAGCCGATAGGGCGTTTCGGATCCTGTAATCCTGCACGGCTGCGACGCACGGCATCGGCTACCGCCTCAATGGCTTCATCCTGACCTATTACGCGCTGATGCAGTTCGTCTTCCAGATGCAGCAGCTTGTCCTTTTCACTTTGCAGCATCTTGCTTACCGGTATGCCCGTCCAGCGGGAAACCACATCGGCGATGTCCTCGGCATCGACTTCTTCTTTAATCATTGCCTTGTCACCCTGCATCTCGTGCAGTTTCTGCTGCGTTTCTTCAATTTCCTGATTCAACGCTTGCAGTTTGCCGTAACGTATTTCGGCAACCTTTCCGTAATCGCCTTCACGTTCCGCCTTGTCGGCCTCAAACTTCAAATTCTCTATTTCGACCTTGTTCTGTTGAATCTTGTTGACCAGCGTCTTTTCGCTTTGCCACTTCGCCTTGTACGACTTTTCCTGCTCTTTCAGTTCGGCAAGTTCCTTACCGATTTGCTCGAGTTTGGGTTGGTCGTTTTCACGTTTAATGGCTTCCCGCTCAATCTCCAGTTGTTTGATTTTACGTGAAATCTCATCCAGTTCTTCCGGTACGGAGTCTACTTCCATACGGAGCTTGGCGGCTGCTTCATCCATTAGGTCGATAGCCTTATCCGGCAAGAAACGGTCGGTGATGTAACGGTTGCTCAGCTCTACGGCGGCAATGATGGCGTCATCTTTAATCCGTACGTGGTGGTGATTTTCATAACGCTCTTTCAAACCGCGGAGAATGGAAATTGTACTCAACGTATCCGGTTCGTTCACCATGACGATTTGGAAACGGCGCTCCAAAGCCTTGTCCTTTTCAAAATACTTTTGATACTCGTCAAGAGTGGTAGCGCCGATACTTCTCAGTTCGCCACGTGCCAGGGCGGGCTTCAGGATATTGGCGGCATCCATCGCTCCCTCACCTTTGCCGGCGCCTACCAGTGTGTGGATTTCATCGATAAACAGAATAATATCTCCTTCCGACTTCTTCACTTCATTGATAACGGCCTTCAAACGTTCCTCGAATTCACCCTTATATTTGGCTCCTGCAACCAGTGCGCCCATATCCAGTGAATAAACCTGTTTGTTTTTCAGGTTTTCGGGTACGTCACCTCTTAGAATACGGTGTGCAAGCCCCTCTACAATCGCTGTTTTACCGGTACCCGGTTCACCTATTAATATAGGGTTGTTCTTGGTGCGGCGACTCAGGATTTGCAATACCCGGCGGATTTCTTCATCACGGCCGATTACAGGATCCAGCTTGCCGCTTCGTGCCGCTTCGTTCAAATTGATGGCATACTTCTCTAATGACTGATACGTATCTTCGCTGGATTGCGAAGTAACCTTTTCACCTTTCCGCAATTCATTGATTGCATTACGCAATTCTTTTTCCGTCATCCCGGCATCCTTGAGGATAGTGGAGGCGGTACTTTTTACGTTCAGTAAAGCCAGCAGAATCGGTTCCAGCGAAACGAATTCATCACCCATTTCTTTGGAATACTGGGTGGCTTTTTGAAACACTTCATTAGTCTCACGGCTCAGATAAGGCTCTCCACCCGATACTTTCGGCAGTGAGTCGACCTGCTTGTCCAGTACGAGCGCGATTTGTTGCCCGTTCATGCCCAACTTTTGGAAGATGAAGTTGGTGACATTTTCACCTACCTTCATCACGCTCTGAAGCAAGTGTACGGGTTCGATGGCTTGTTGCCCCCGTGCCTGCGTCAGGTTTACGGCCTCTTGTACGGCTTCCTGCGCTTTGATGGTAAAATTGTTAAAGTTCATATCTTGTTCTCCTTTCTATTTTTATCAGATTCATAACACCTCAAAGGGCGCAAAAGATTTGCCAGCTGCAGAAATGAGACAAAATTTCAGTTAATAGAAGAAAATGAATGTCAAAATGGCTGATTTGCGACAAATGGCTTTTATCTGAGAAACTTTTTGTACCTTTACTCCCTCAATAAATATGCGATTATGGAAAATGCCCGAATAAAACTTTCCGAAACGGTAATGGTGATAGACGTTGCCTACCTGAACTTTGTTATAAATGATTTGAAGAAGTATTTTGAACCTCTGTTGGGACGTTCTTTACAGACGGTGGATTTGGCGCTCTTTACCATGTATCTGGCTATGGATGCCGGAGTAAAAGGAAGTGATAACGATGTGCAGATACTGCTGGTGTATGATGAACAGTCCGGAAAATTGGAGCATTGCCTGCCGTCCGACCTGAAAAGCGAATTGGACGGAGTGGCCTTCAAAGCCTCTTTGGGTGAGTTCAGTTTTATGGCTGTGCCTTCAGAGGGTTTTGTGTCCCGCGGAGACTTATATCTTGATTTGCTGCAGATAGTCTTAAATTCTGCCGAGGTGAAGAAACTGGTTGCAGTTCCTTTTAATGAGGAGTATGGCAAAGAGGTGGAAGATGTATTGAAGGAATTTACGGCAGAAGGCTCCGGGCGCAAAGAGAATGCAAAAGATATTGTTTATTTCCGTATGGAAGAGCCTGAGGCTCCGGCGGTATGTCATTGGGAAATGTTGGGATATCCGCTGATGTCGGTATTGGGTATCAGAAGCGAAGATTTGCAGAATAATTAATCATACTAATTCATTGTGCCGTGAGTGATTTTCGTTTAAAAGTGTTCCAGTCTGTCGCGAAGAACCTGAGTTTTACGAAAGCTTCGCAAGAATTGTTTGTCAGCCAGCCTGCCATAACCAAGCATATACAAGAGTTGGAGGCTGCTTATCAGACGCGTTTGTTTGACCGCCAGGGTAGCAGAATCTCATTAACGGATTCGGGTAAGTTGCTTTTGGAACATTGCGAACGGATTCTGGAAGATTACAAACGGTTGGAATACGAAATGCACTTGTTGCATAATGAATATACAGGCGGTTTGAAGCTGGGCGCCAGTACCACCATTGCCCAATATGTGTTACCGCCTTTGCTTGCCAGTTTCATCGGTAAATTTCCACAAGTTAATTTATCGTTGCTGAACGGTAATTCCAGAGAGATAGAAGCCGCTTTGCAGGAGCATCGCATTGATTTAGGTTTTGTCGAAGGGGTATTCCGATTGCCTAACATTAAATATACCACTTTTCTGGAAGACGAACTGGTAGCGGTGGTTCGTACGGGCAGTAGACTTACGGTGGGAGAGGAGATAACCCCCGAAGAGCTGTTGCATCTGCCTCTGGTGCTTCGCGAAAGAGGTTCGGGAACATTGGACGTTTTTGAGCGTGCCTTGCAGCAACATAATATAAAGTTATCCTCTTTACAGGTTTTGATGTATTTGGGAAGTACGGAAAGCATCAAGCTCTTTTTGGAGCACACGGATTGTCTGGGCATTGTTTCTATTCGTTCCATTACACGTGAATTGTATTCAGGACAGTTGCGTGTCGTTGAAATTAAGGGAATGCCTATGTTGCGCGATTTTAGCTTTGCACAACCTCAGGGACAAGAAAGCGGTTTGGCGCAAGTATTCATGCAGTTTGCCATGCACAATAACAATAAGTTATAGTATATAAGTAGAAACAATTGGCGTGATTGGGAAAAGAAGCCTACCTTTGCGGCCGAAAACAAATTAATAAAAATAAAAAAGTATGGCTTCAACTCGAGCATTGGCGAAAAGCATTAATATGCCTTTCTTGCAGAACAACAACAAAATTATTTACGTTTCACTTCTTATCATTCTTTCTGTCTTTTTATTTCTCGATTATATTCCGGGAATGCACGCTTATGCTGCATGGGTTACTCCGCCGGTAGCTTTATTTCTTGGTTTGGCATTTGCCTTGCTTTGCGGGCAGGCGCATCCTAAGTTTAATAAAAAGACATCCAAATATCTGTTGCAGTATTCTGTGGTAGGTTTGGGATTCGGCATGAATTTGCAGGCGTCACTTGCTTCCGGTAGGGAGGGCATGGAATTTACGATTATCTCTGTGGTAGGCACATTGCTTATCGGTTGGGTTATCGGTCGTAAGTTCCTGAAGGTAGACCGGGACACTTCTTATCTGATTAGCTCCGGTACGGCTATTTGCGGTGGTAGTGCTATCGCGGCGGTAGGCCCTGTATTGAAAGCAAAAGATAGTGAGATGTCCGTGGCTTTGGGTACGATTTTTATATTGAATGCGATAGCATTGTTTATATTCCCGATGATAGGTCATGCGCTGAATATGAGTCAGCATGAATTTGGTACGTGGGCTGCCATTGCCATCCATGATACAAGTTCGGTAGTTGGTGCGGGTGCTGCTTATGGCGAAGAAGCGCTAAGAGTTGCCACCACTATCAAGCTGACCCGTGCGCTTTGGATTATCCCGTTGGCAATCGCCACTTCGTTTATCTTTAAGAGTAAGGGACAGAAAATCAGTATCCCCTGGTTTATCTTCTTCTTCGTTCTGGCAATGGTTGTCAACACCTATGTGTTGAATCTTTCCGAAACGGGCGCTTTGATCGGTGCAGGAATCAATAGCATTGCACGTAAGACATTGACGATTACCTTATTCTTTATCGGAGCTTCCCTTTCCCGCGATGTATTGAAAGCGGTGGGCATCAAACCGCTGGTGCAGGGTATACTGCTTTGGGTGGTTATCAGTTGCAGCACGCTGGCCTATATCTATTGGTTCTGATATAAGGCTGTAACGGTTTGTGGAGACAAGACGGTATATTCGTTTTGTATTCCCTGAATATTTTCATCGGTCGCATATATAAATACACATCTCGCTATTACCGGGGTGTGTATTTCTTTTATGCACCCTGCCCAACAACGCCGAACCGAAGTCACCGGAACGTAAGTAATAAAACCTTGTCGTTCCAGCTTCTTTTTAATACTCAGTTCGGCGTGCGGACCAGTTAATACGATATACCACGAATGTGGTTTACCCAAGTGAGTGATAATATGTTGAAAAGTCATAGTTAGTTAGCTTTTGTTACTGTAAAACTGAATGCATGAAAAAATTGCGGCCTGTTTCCGATTGTTATCGGAAGAACGATTGTGACGGAAGTTCTTCCGCCTTTTCTAATATTTCTTTTATTGTATATTTTGTTAATCCCTTTTGGAGTAATCAGGTTGGATGCGGTGATTGTACGGTTTATTCCATGATTGCTTTGAATGCTTTCCGTAGGAACTTTGTCGGTTGTAAAAGGAAAGAGACTGACGCCTGAGGCTTTCCCATTGACGATGAAACCGGCTTTTTCCCAGTTCAGCCATACTACTTCATCAGTATTGTTTTTGATAATTACTTTCCATGCACTGCTGTTCGGGATGAACTGATAAAACACATTATCTTTAATATATTCCAATTTATCTTGATGATTTTCATACGATTTAAATGAGATACGGCAATTTTCATTATCAATATATTGCGCATGTGATAATGTGGGAAACAAAAGTGACAATAAAATAATGAGATGATGTTCCCGTTTGTATTTCCGGTAGTCAAAGTAAGTCCATATAAGGATAGCCAGTATACAGATAGGAATTGCAATGAGAATATAAACAGTCAATGTCATAGCATTATATGTATTATCTTTTTATTCGTATGAATACGTGGCAAAAATATCATAAATTAATTGATAAAACAAATAAATTATGGGATAATTCGAACTTATATACAGATAAATTATTGTTCAAGTAGTTTTCGTGTGGCTAATTAATTCGTATCTTCATAGAAATGGAAAAGAGTAATATATATATTGGCGAGATTATCAGGAATGTCATGGCTGATAATCAGGTTACTAAGGCTGAACTAGCAAGAAGACTGGGTGTTAGGCCTCAAAGTGTCGATTATATGTTGACACGGAAAAGTATTGATACAGATACGTTGTACAATGTTTCAAGGGCATTGAATTATGATTTTGCCATGCTATACTCTTTGCGTGAAGGACAGACAAATTGTGATGTAAAAGAATCCGTATATAATGTTGCTACCGCTAAAATACTGGTGGAGTTGGAATTGAAACCGGAAGACTTGGCGAGGTTGAATTTGAAAAAAAGAATCTCCGATGTGTTGAAATGATTCATGGATATATATTTATAAATTTGTCTCAAAAGAATTTATTGGTTTTGATATAAGGTTGTAACGGTTTGCGGAGACAGGACGGCATATTCCTTTTGCATCTCTTGCATTTCTTCGTTGGTTGCATATACAAATACACATCTTGCTATTGCCGGGATGTGTATTTCTTTTATACGTCCGTCCCAAGTGCGCCGAACCGAAGTCGCCGGAACATAAGTGATAAATCCTTGCCGTTCCAGTTTCTTTTGGGTACTGAGTTCGGCGTGCGGGGCGGTCAGTACGATATACCACAAATGCGGTTTATTCAAATGGTTGATAATATATTGGAAAGTCATGGTTAGTTAGCTGTTACAACAAAGTTGAATATATGGAAAAACTGCGGTTGATTGCCGATACCGATTGGTAAAACGATATTGACGGAAGTCCGTCCGCCTCTCTTCAGATTTCGTTTACTGTATATTTTATTGACTTTTTTCCCTTTTATTAAGTTGGATGCAGTGACAGTCCGGGTTATTTCGGATTTTTCTTTGATAACATCCGTAGGGGTGCTACCGGCTGTAACAGGGTAGAAACCGACACCGGACGCTTTTCCATTAATGATAAAGCTGGCTTTTTCCCAGTTTATCCGTATATCCTTATTAGTATTGTTTTTGATGGTTATTTTCCACGCATTGCTTTCCGGGGTAAAACGGTAAATTATGCCGTCTTGGGTATATTCCAGTTTACCCGGCTGGTTTGCATACGATGAAAATGAGATTTTGCACTGTGCTTTGTCCGTATGTTGCGCATACGACAATATCGGATAAAAAAGAAGTATCAGGAGTATAAAATGATTCTTGCGTTTATATTTCCAATAATCGAAATACAGCCATAGAATGATAGCCAGCAGACATACCGGTATCGCAATAAGAATGTACGTTATTAATGCCATACACTATTTATTATTTTTGTTTGTTGCAGTGGCAAAAATATTATAAAATAATTGATAAAACAACAATATCGTAAAAACAAATATACAAATTACTGTTAACGCGAAGTATATAAGACAATTGACTGAAGATGATTGGTTACGGATTATACGTTTCCGGCTTTTATACTGCCTATCTTTGTAAATGTATGATTTCTGCTAATTCCTGAACATTTTATTCTTTGCTCTATTATCATTTCGTGTATTTTTGCATCCGTAAAAGAGGTGACAGCCACCTGAAATTAACCTAATTCGATATAAATAGCGTATGAAACTTATTCTGCTTTCTCTTGTGTTCCTTTGTACGTTCCCTTTGGGGGCGCAGCAAGTCATTGGCTTTGAAGACCGGGTTCCCGAGAGTTTTACCTCTCCCGACAGGAAATCCCTTTCTTTATCAAACCGTTATTATAAAGAAGGTAAGAAAAGTCTTGAATGGAATTTCGGTCCCGGCTCGGTAATGAACGTTGCGTTGGACGCTCCGCTGGCTTTGAACAATAAGACAGAGGCCACACACGGTATCACGCTGTGGATTTACAACGAGAAGTCACAGCCGGATTCATTACGCTTTGAGTTTCTCGATGCCGAGGGCAAAGTGTCCTATTGGTTTACGTATCGGTTGCAATCGCCTGGATGGCGTGCCTGCTGGATTGGCTTCAAGAGCATGCGCGGCGATAAGGCGGACAAGTTAATCACCTCTTACCGTATAGTGGCTCCCAACCGTAAAGGCCGGGTGTTCTTCGACCGCTGGAAATTCCCGGAAAAGGCGATGAACCTGCGTACTACCCCCGATATGCAGATAGATTACAACAGCCTTGCCGTAGGGCGCGACCTTTGGCACTGGTGCCGCGTATGGGAGTGGGAGCAGTACGAATATGACATTCCCCGTCCGGCCAAGCTTACGGAACAACAACGCCGGGACCTTAAAACGATAGAAGAACGCCTGAATGAGGCTCTGACACCGCCGGCCGCTTCTGCCGTGGCTGCCGCAGTGAAAAAAGCCGTGGCTACTTATGCAAAGGCCGATATCTATCCGTCGGGTTCGGGCTTTACGGGCGCGCCTTTACTGGCTCCCGACGAGCTGCATCGTGATAAAGGCGAACTTTCTTGGAATGACCTTGAAGCCATGCTTGCCGGATTTGCCTACGATGCTTATTGCAACAAATCCTATGAGGCCGAAAGCAATTACTTTGCCGTATGGGAGTATGCGATAGACCAGGGTTTTGCCTATGGCAGCGGTATGGGTACCAACCATCACTACGGCTACCAGATACGTAAGATATATACCACGGCTTGGTTGATGCATAAAGCCATTCTGAAGTCTTCACGCCGCGACGACATTCTCAAAACACTGCTTTTTTGGTCTGCCCTGCAGGAGACGAGACTCCCTTGCGCCGAGATACGCGATGAAATGCTCGACTCCTGGAACACCTTGTTGCAGCCCAAGTTGATTGCTGCCATGATGATTCCCGATGAATGCGAACGTGTACAGGCTTTGCGCGGTTTGTCCCGCTGGGTGTCCGGTTCGGTAAATTGTACGCCGGGTACGATTGGCGGTATCAAAGTGGACGGTACGACTTTTCATCATGGCGGTTTCTATCCTGCTTATACTACCGGAGCACTTGCTACGGTGAGCGATTATATTGCCATGATCGGTGGAACGGAATTTGTACCTTCGCTCGAAGCCCGTCGTCTTTTGGCGGGCGCCTTTACCGCCATGCGCAATTATTCCAATCTTACAGAGTGGAGTACCGGGCTTGGCGGACGCCATCCTTTCGGCGGCAAAATGGGTGGGGCGGACATCAAAGCGTTCGCGCAGCTGGCTCTTTCCGGTGACTTATCCGGACAGGGCGGTGAGTTCGACCATGCGCTGGCTGCCGACTATCTTCGTTTGATGAATGGTAAGAACAGTCCGGAAGCCCGCTTCTTTAAGGAGAAAGACATTCAACCGGCCAAAGCTCCGCAAGGATTCTTTGTCTATAACTATGGCGCTGCCGGTATTCACCGCCGTGCCGATTGGATGGTGACACTCAAAGGATTCAATACCAATGTGTGGGGTTCGGAGATTTATACGAAAGACAACCGTTACGGACGCTACCAAAGCTACGGTTCCGTTCAGATAATGGGCTATCCCTCACGTAAGGCGAGCGGGTATGTGGAAGAGGGGTGGGACTGGAACCGCCTGCCGGGTACGACAACCATCCATCTACCCTTGGAATTGCTGGACAATCCCCGTACCGGTACTTTAATGGCGCGTTCTACCGAGAACTTTGCCGGAACTTCCTCTTTGGAGGGACGTCACGGTATGTTTGCGATGAAGTTGAAAGAGGCCGATTATAAGAATTTCACTCCAGACTTTGTGGCACGCAAGTCCGCTTTCTGCTTCGATAATCGTATCGTTTGCCTGGGTACGGGCATCAGTAACAGTAATGCGCAGTATCCTACGGAGACCACCCTTTTTCAGAGTGAATACCGTCCGGGCAAGGCGGCCATCTCCGTGATGGGAAAGGAGATAGACAAACCGTCATTCGGCGCAAAACTGGCGGGTAATCCCAATTGCTGGTTGCGTGACGGATACGGCAATCATTATCTTGTACCGGAAGGTCTTGTACGTGTGCAGATAGCCGAACAACAGAGTGCCAAAGATACGGATAAATCTCCGACAAAGGGTACATTTGCCAGTGCCTATATAGTACATGGTCTGGCTCCCCAAGACGCTGCCTATGCTTACAGTATTCTCATTCAGCCCACTGCCGGGGAACTTGCCGCAGCGCAAAAGGAGCCCGGTTATTCCATTCTCCGTCGTGACCGGCAGGCGCATATCGTTTTCGACCGTGCTTCGGGGGTAACGGGGTATGCCGCTTTTGAGGCTGTCAGTTTGCCGGAAGATGAAGTTGTTGCGGATATTGCTTCCGAAACAATGGTAATGCGCCGTACGGCAGAGGATGGAACGCTGATTGTCAGCGTTTGTGACCCTGACCTGCACATCAAGGAAAAAACATATACTACTCCCGAGCCCAGTGCGCCGTCTTTCAAAACTTTGCATCTGAGAGGCGCGTGGAGTTTGGCTGTACCCAATGAAAAGGTAAAAGTACAGTCGGCAGGAGATGTTACGGAAATAACCGTTACCTGCCGGCACGGACAGCCGGTGGAATTCCGATTGAAGAAATAACGGGTTTTCTTTAGGTATTTTGTTCACCCCTTTCGTTCTTCCTGTTTCTTTATTGATGCAAAACAGGATGCGAAAGGGGTGTTTACATTTTATCTCTTTTGCCCTTCACCTTTCACAACTCTCTATTCATGCGGGATAGCGGGTGAACCCTTTGATTTTGTCCATTCACAATTTCCTCACAGCTTGTTGTTCAAGAATGCCACACCTTAGTAACCCAAACACCTCACCTTAACTCCTCGAATTGCAGGGGTTTGCTCCCCAAACCTTAGGGCTTTGGTGTGTTATGCTGTGGTGTTTCAGTTGCTAAGGTGTGGTGTTTGGGGTGTTAAAGTGAGGTCTTTTGATAACAAAAAATGTCTCGTAAGATGAATAGATTCGTTTCGTGTGGGAAATAATTTCGTCTCGTGAGATGAATAATTTTATATCGTGAGACAAATAGTTTCATCTCGTGAAGTCGATTTGTTTTTTAAGGGAGAGTTGTCGAACTGATTGGTGTCATTGGGTATTTACAGAATGTATTTCACTTCCTTCACCCGTTATCCCGTATGAATAGGGAGTTATGAAAGGTGAAGGGGTAATCTGCAAAAAGGAAAAAAGAGGTTGTTTCTTCCGATGATAGTATCTTATCTTATGAGGATATTACTTTTTTGGAACAGGATAGATAACAAGAAAGGCTGACAATCTTGTCAGCCTTTCTGTTCTGATATTATAACCTTAAAAAGAATTTATTATTTCAATGCCGTAAGCCAAGCGGGCACATAACCCAAACGGCGGCGGAGTTGCGCCTCATAGAGAGAATAAGGCTCTACGCGACTGCCTTGGCTTTCGATACGTTTGTTTTGTGGTACATCACTGATGAATGTTTCGGCAAAATTGATAGAAGCACCGTGGAAACCGACGATAACGGGCGGTACTGTTTTGCTCCATGCAGAACTTTTATCCCACCATACAAACTGATTGTTCCAATTGCTTTCATAGCCCGTGCGGGTAGCATTCATATTCCAAATGATTAAGTCACCTAAATGATTAGGAACTTCGTATCGGTCTCCACCTTGACGGCTGGGAATGAAAGCGCCTGTACAGCGGTCTATCAATGTGGCACGCGGTTGTGATGCGTGAGCTTCGTAGCAAGCATCGTCTCCCCATTGTACATTCCAGATAACGGCTCCCATGCTTGGTTTGGATACGCCACAACCGTGATACTGTCCGGCATTTTCCATCCATTCAGCCAACTCTCCGGCTTTAGGAATTCGATAACCGCTACTATGGTCGTATACTTTACCTATAAATACGCGTGAAGAAGAATTGGAGCGTACGGCTGAATGTCCGCGATTGCCACTGATTTCTATGTCATAGGCCGACACATTGGCGCAACTAACCAAAGAGGCTGCTTCACTGACACTGACAAAATTAACACGACGCATCCATGAGTCCGTCAGGCGTACTAAGTCTATAAGCTTGTATTCGCTGTCATAAGAACCATTGTTACTGCTACTTTCATGGTGCTGGAATCTCTCTTCCGCTTTTCCTTCAAAAGCGATGTCTTCCACCCCTACATTTTCATAATGTTTGTATTCTTTGATAACCCAATTATATTTGGCTTCCACTTCGTGCATGATAGGCTCTTTGAAAGTAACCTTATTACCATTGACAGAAACCACTTGATGTAAATCATATATCTCCGCTCCATCTTTCACGATTGAAGTTGCAGCGTTCAAATCGCTGATGGGGTGAGGGGCTATTTCTTTGGCAACAAATTCCGGGTCATTGTTTTTCACGTAGAGACATACCCAGTCACCCGCCTTGATTTTAGAAGCACTACCCACGGTTATTTCAAACCCGCCTTTGGGAGTATCGGCGGTAACCTCGGTAATGTCGGATTTCATGTCAACACCGGAATAGTTCTTTATTTCAATCATCGTGGGACACGTCCACATATCACCGGGAGTAGCCATTGTGTTTTTAGCATTCATCTTGAGCGTAGTAAGATTTCTACCTGCTCCTTTGATAAGGAAACCGCCCATAGTAAGGCTGATGCTCTGATTTACCTCTTCTTCGGTCTGTAAAATGTAATTTCCTTTCGGGAAATAGATAATGGCGTTCAGAGGCTTCTCACCTTGTACCTGCATACGAATGGTGGAAAAATCCGGATTTTTTTCATTGATGTTGAGCGTACGTTTTGCCCCTGCTGCTTCCAAAGCCTTTAAGAATGCTTCCCGATCTGACTTGTCATCATCAGGTATGGCACCATAATGGGTTACATCAAACACTTTATATCCGCGAGCTATCAGCTCCTCCATTTCCGGTGGCGCTACTTCTCCGTGCATATATCCCGCATACGAAAAGTCGAGCAGTACATTGTTCTCCGAACCGGACACAAACTCTTTCCATGCATTGCAATAGTCGGCGTCAAAAGTCGTGTTCAGCAACTTGGCTTCCAGTGTCACTGTACGTTGGTATTGCTTGGAAGAAGTAATGATAATGTTAATATTCTGTGTCTTTGTGGCAGATGCTGTGGCCGGAGCCTTAATTGATAATTCATCGTTTTCCAGTGTCACCGTCCAGCCGTCGGGAGCTTTTATTCTGGTTCTCACTACATCGCTTGTCTCCACTTCGTACTTGCGTTCTTCGTTGAGGAAGAACGTCAGCCCGTCTTCTGCTTCGCTTCCTTTTACTTTGAGGTAGAAGTTACTGATGACAGGGAAATCCTTTAATCCTTTGTCCGCTCCCAAAGTAAGGGATAGCTTACCGGCAGTTTCGTTATAAACGATGTCACTGAAGAGCGAGCTTACTCCTGCGCCTTTACCGCCGAATGCAGCGATGCGGTTGCGTGAGGTATCGGACAGATAGGCATAAGTGGTACCGCCGTCACAGGTTATTTTCCAGAAGCCTTCGTTGTCAATCTGCAATTGAGGAGAACGGTAAGCGGCTTCTATATCTTCCAGCGAGTAGGCATTCAGCGTTTTGCCGGATGGGTCGGTGAAGTCGAGATAATTACTGCCGTCGAAGCTATAAGCCCAGTTACCCTTTTCGGAGATTGTGATAAGGGGGAAGAAAGCGTCTACCTCTTCTCCGGCGCCGATATTGTAGGCGTTACCACCGGAAAGTTCTACTTTATAGCCTGTTTCGATGGGAGTGATACCTACGGGAATCTCGCCGGACAGCAGACTTTGGTAGCAAAGAATGGAGGCATTCAGTCGGTCGACCGTATCTTCAAAGGCGGCTACCTGCTCTTTCATATACTCGGCCTGTGCCTGTTTGTCGGCATCGTCGTCGCACGACTGCAGCGGCAGTAGCAGCAGGCTGCAAACGGCGGGAAGTAAAAGTTGTTTGATGTTCATTTTTCTCATACTTATGTGTTAGATTTGGTTTTTTATTTCTTTTCGATAAAATTGAGGTAACGGGGGAAACCATCTTCCAGCACTACTGTTACACGGGTTTGCCCGTCGGTGTGGGTTACGGACAGGGCTTCCGCAGCGCTTGTCTCATCCAAAGTCCATGTTCCGTGGAAAGTTAGTGTAGCGGTGGTGGGGGTGGATACCCAACCGAAGTATTTATCGGACTGCGGACGCAGGTCGGGGTTGCAGACAGCTATTGAAAGCTGCTTGCCTGTGATGCGCTCCAATAGCAGCAGCTCCGTGTTCGAGGCGAGCAGTGCACCTTCATTCAGCCCTGTGGCAGGGGCAAACAAAGCGTATGCGGTTGTGTGCGAAGGTGTGTGCTTCACGATGTGCAATGAATCTTGCTGCTGTTTTACTTCGAAGATACCGCCTTTGCGTACAAAACGTTTGGCGTCGGCGCGCATGCGTTCGGCCGTAGTGGCAGGTACTACAAGGAACTGATATTTCTTTTGTGCGGGCTTCGCGCCGTGCAGAAGATATGCTTTGGCGGCTGTCATTGTTCCCATACCTTGCTCGGTAAGGCCGAAAGAGGATGGAGTGGTCTGCTTGCCGTAGCGAACGATAAGCGGGTCGTTTCCGGCAGGGATGAAGTATCCGGTAGAGCATGGATTTACAATCCAAGTATCTTTGGAAGAGGCGATGCTCAGTGAATCGCCCTCTGCCAACGGTTTGCCGTTGACTATCGTTGAGGCCTTGCCGTCCGTAACGCTTTGGAACAAGTTGGTGGCTGTAATCCATTCGTCAGGATATTCACCTTGTGCGCTTACGCCGCTGCCCATGCTGAACAACATGCCGTCGATGGCAAAGACTGACTTGCAGAAAGAGAGGTGAGTGGGAACGAAACGTTGGCTGCCCCATTTGTCGTCCTGGTCGAAGGCGGCGGCGAACAGACCGCAATCACCCCATGCCAATGCACCTGCAAAGTTGGTGGTGTGCGACCATTGGTCGAAACGGTCGGCGTTGTTGCCGTTGGGCAACATTGATTTCCAGTCGGTGTAGTGTACGGTGGTGGTACCGGGCATTACGTTCCAGTCCCATCCGCCTTTTTCAGCGCTTTTCTTGTCCTTGTAAGGGTAGCCGGAAGCCGCTAAAGAGCCTTCATACAATACTTCCAATGTACCGTGCGATTGATAACGTCCGAAGCGGTTGGTCTTGTTATAGATTTCGCCACCCCAGAAACGGGTGGTGGGGCAGCGCATGGTGGCTACCCAATTTGCCTGACGATAGATGCCGGCCGGACTGTAGTTGAATTGATAAAAGCCGTCCAGTTTCCGGGGAGCGACGCCTTTATAATGGTCGGTTTTGAAGAAGGCGTTGTAATAGGCGGCAAGTTCCGGGTCGAATTCTTTGCCGTCCATATCTCCGCCAATCTCTACCAGTTCGCGGAAAAGAGCTTTGGAAAAGTTCACGTCCAGCCCGTAGAGCGGGTGACGTCCGGCGAGGCTGTTGGCGTAGAAATGTTCCGTATCGGATGCGGAAGACGTAGCCATAAGGTATACGCTTACGATTGCCTTACTCATGCGTTGGTATGCATCGCGGGTGATACGGAAAGCAGTGCCTTTCAGCCGTCCCATATATTCCACCCATGTGCGGTAGGAGTACATATAGCCGTTGTAATGTGTTTTGTGGTGGAAACCTGTACCGTCGGGTTTCAGGATGTCTTTTTCACCGGGTACATATTGCGTACATGCCGAGAGATAACGTGAGAATGAACGCAGGTCTTCCGCTGCTTGTGCATTGTCCGGGTTATGGAGTGCGCATACAAACAGATGTGGAAGCACGTTGTACAGATAGTCGGAATTGACGGTACGTTTCAGGATAGCGTCTTTCTGGTTGAGTTTATAAAACTCCATCAGTCCTTTTACCGATTCAATCAGTCGTCCCTGTTGTTCGGGAGTACAAACCGGCAGGGCGGAAAGAAAATCGACAGGAACGACACGTACGTCTGTGTACGAGTTGTATGGAAATGCGGGAATGCGTTCTATTACTCCGTCGTTCAGTACTTTATCCAGGTAAGGAGTAAATTCGGAACCTTCGGGCAGGTTCTCTTGTGCAGCGTATGCCAATGCACGTATGGCGGCGGCGAGTTTGCGGGTATCTTCAATCTTTACCGTTTCCATTTTGGCGGTATCAAAGGTTTTTATGAAGTCGATAGCACGCTGTACTTCTGCCTTGGTGGCTTTTGCCGGTTTTAAGGGGTATTTTTTACGTAATTTCAGCAAGTCTTCGATAGATGTATCGGAGGTATTGCCGGATTGGTGGGTAACGGCGGATGGGATACTGTTGTCGGTTGCTTCTGATGCCTGGGCATGTGGTTGTCCTGTCAGGGACAGAAGTAATAATAAGCCAAGAAAATTCTTCATAATATCAGTCTTTTAATTTTGGTTGCTAAATTCGGCATTTTGAGGGATATGTGAGGTATAAAAAAATACAGAAAAGGGGAGATTATTGTTCAAGGGGAGGTCTGATTTTGTAAAGCTTTGCTTGAGCTTTGTAAAGTGGCACTTTGATGCTACAGAGTGACACCTTACGGGGCTAAAGTGGTACTTTGTATTGCGTATGGTTATGGTTTGTTTTTGGTATTAGTGTAAGTAATGAGAATTGATTGTATTCTGTTATGTATCAGCTTTCATCCGGTATAAGTCATTCAGAGCGTATCGAAGAATCTCTTCTCCAAATATATGCCAAGAGAGCAGATTCTGCGCTACGCTCTGAATGACAGAATTTGAATGGGGAAGTTAAGGATAAATGTATATAAAAGTGATTATTTTATCGTAGGATAAGGGGATAACTTCTTTGAGTATGTGTGACAAAGAGGTATGAAGCTAAAAAATCCCTTGCCATGGGGGCGGCAAGGGATTTTGGTTAAGAGCTATAGCTCTTGGATAGAGATTTGATTAAGGTTGAATTATATTTGAGGTCTTTGTTGCTCAGGTATTTCTTCAAAAGCAATCGGTTCTAATTTTACGTCTTTAATATGGAAATTTACGGGATTTATACCTGTATTTTTATTCGACACAAATTTTAATTCCAATTGTTCGTAGGCCTCTGATATATCTGCTATTTCTTTAATATCTGCAGCGCTCGGGCTTCCGGCTGTACTTGTAGTTGCCTTAGTAAAATCAAAGAAAATTTCTTGGTCTATCCATTTTTGTTCATCAACATCTGTTTGGGTAGGCTTTGTCGCTCCTAAATTAGCACTCTTTCCCAATGAGTTACAGAAGAATAAATTACCATCATTTTTTGAATATGTTCTAATGAAAATACGCATTTCACCTCCAACTTTGTCTGCTCTTAATTTAAAGGTTAGTTTGTGGTAAGTTGGCTGAAACTTCTGTTTGTGATGATATCCAATACTGCTTTTGAACCAACTACCTGATGGAGTGCCTAGAGTTGTAAATGAAATATAGTTTTCGCCGTTCTCATTTACAAGTGTTGCTTGAATTTCAGCTTCTGTATTGTTAAGAGCATACCAAAAATCACCATCTTGGAAATAGTCTATGCTGGTTACAGTCTGAAAATCATTACTAGTTAAATCTGCAATAGATTTTGTGATAAGATTTTCTTTCAGTTCTTCTCCTTCTAAATCAATACCAGGTGTTGGTGCCCATGGATCAATATCGCCCTTAGGGAATTTGATACCTGCATTATTCTGACCGATAGTTACTTCCATTCTGAAATATTTACCCTGGGGATATGTTATATCTTTAGGGGCTTTAAACATATAATTTTTACCACTATTGACTCCATAAACTTCTAACAATGTACTACCTTGTGTCATTATTTGTTCGGGAACAATAGCACGGTAAAGATAAGTTCCTGTGTTTTCTGTATTTGCTACATAGGACATAATTACATCTTGTTTGTTGGTAGTATTTGTTATTATTTGTGTAGTAAGGTCAATGTTGGCATCGGTGATTACATTCTTTAAAACTACTTTTTGAGGAGCTGTATCACCTACTTTATCTCCAGCTATAAGTACCTCTACCATAGCATAAGCATGACTATAATTCAGAGTGATGGGATCACCGTTATAGGTACTTTCATTTACCTTTGAAATAAGTACGTCGCTTAAATCATAGCTACTGTTACCTTCACCTTGAGTAGACTGGTCGGGTAACACATTCAGACTAGCAGCTGCTGCTGTTATATTTGCTGTATAAGGATAATATGCATAAAAGGTATAATCAGTTCCTTCTGTTAATGTAATTGCATCGCTTACGCTAACAGCTTTCCATTCATTATTATTATAGGTGTATTTACGATTACTCTGTGTACCATCACTACTAACAGCAAAGATACCAACTTCATCGCCCTCTCTCCAGGAGATTGTACGGTTTTCTTCATTATGGGTAGTTATAGTACGTGTACCTGTTCCACCATTTATAGTCATTGTAAACTCGGCAGGCGTACCTTTCTTTACAGTTGTTTGAGGTTCATTATCTTCTTGACTGCAACCGGTAGCTATAAATGCCGCTGCAAGGCAAAATGTTAAATGTTTTAAAGTTCTCATATTATTAAATTATTTTTGGTAGTTAATTAATACTTTTGGTGATATGTGTAATGTGAATGAAGTATGAAGTCTTACTTAGAATACACTAAGATTGTGCTTCTTCACCTTCACCACTAATTTTATCTCCTTCTTCCCAACCTGCGATAGGTGAGGAAGAACTATCGATAGTATAGCCGGTGTTGCTGACAGTAACATCGAATACATACTGCATCCCACGCTCAAAACTACCTATGCTGCTACCGATAGTATAAGTCTTCTTCTTCAGCGCATCAGGCAACTTGTTTGCATTGATAGTGGCTACATATCCCTGTGTACCGCCGAGAGGCATAACAAATGCTTCTGTGGTGCGTGCCACGGTGGCATCGGTAGACGAGGAAGTACGCATACGGAACGAGGCTACACTTTCTGTATCGGCACTGAAACGTCCCTCGACAACATTGAAACTACCGATGGTAGGTAGGCCGTTAAGGTCTACTGTCACATTATCAAGCTGTTCCGCCGTTATATCTCCCTCCGCACGGAAGTAAAATACCAAACGGCTCAGGGCGGGAGCGAGGCGCATGGAAGCCACCGTATTCTCTTTAGTGAGTGAGCTGGCACGTCCATACAATAGGGAAGATGCTTTCATGTCTCCCTGTTTGTCCAACTTCAGAGGCACCATACCTTCGGTTTCGAACGTTTCCTGACGCGGATAGTAGATGGCTACATCCCATACATCCTCACCTGTTGTAGGAAAGTAGGGAATGGCGTCTACTTGGTCGGGCTGGAAATAGTCGTCATACGAAGTCGGTGTAGGACTGTAGCTGAGATTAGCGTGCGGGCTCACCACTTCGCTACTGCCGCTTTTCAGCACATATACGCCGATTTTGTCCTCGGGCTTGGTCCAGGTAGTTCCTTCCTGCTGGGTGTCATAGTTGGTGTACACCTTTGCTTCGATAATGAGAGGGTATGCCTTAGGGTCTGCGGCAGGTGCTTCATCATCGCTGCAGGCGGTCAGTAAAGCCCCTGCAAGGAAAAGAAATATGAGTTTGTTTTTTATCATAACGGATACCGTTTCTTTATTTGATTGCGTGTTATTCTTCTATTTTCTTCAGTGATACGCCGTCTATCAGGACACTTGACGGTTCGGATGCACTGTTTTGGAAACAGATAGAGAAGTTCTTCAAGTCTGTGGGAGTAGCATCCTCCGTATCGTTCATGCTGAACTGGTAGATGCTGTTGGCCACTTTACCGAAGTTGAAGTCGAGCGTGTAGTAGGTCCACTTACCCGAAGGGTTCGCCTTGCCGAAACCACCGTAGAATTTGCGATCCGCTTTCTTAGGCTGGCTTTGTGTGCACACAAAGAAACGTTGCAGGTCTTTACCGTTGGCATCACGCAGACGGATGAATACTTTTACTTGTCCCATGTCTTCGGACTTAGCCCAGAAACCCAATTTATACATACCCGGTTCTGCGCTGCCTTCGTAACGTTGTGCCACGAACGACTTGTACCAGGTAGTCAGTTTGGGGTCTACGGAAAATTCCAATACTTTGCCGCGCTGCTTGTCGTTGATGATGCGGAAAGAAGCTGCGGTTTCATCGTTTACGGCGCACCAAGTGCCGAATGTCACGTTGTCTTTGCTGCCATATTCTGTAGTGAGGTCGGCGTTGTCGAATTCATTGTCCTTTATCAATTCTTGTGCTTGCAGTCCGGCTGCCATAACCAGCATACCGAAAACGCTTAAAATAATCTTTTTCATGATAATAATTATTTTTAGTGGTTAATAAAACGCTTGTTTGAATTATTGTGCGGGTTTCACTTTAACGGTTACTTCACGTACTGTCTGTTCCGAATTCCATTTGTTGGCATTGGTAACGATGAAAGTGGCGGTATAGGTACCCGGTTCGTTGTAAGTGTGCTGATAGATGCCGAGACGGGCGTTTGTTCCCTTGATAGGAGTACCACGGTCGGGCTCTACGCTATGCGGTGACAGCTTCTGGCTTACCATCCATACATCGATGTCGTAATCCTGGGATTCGTTGACTGTTATTTTTCCATCCGTTACGACATATTCTTGCGGTTGGAACATCATACTGTAGTTGCTGACAGTGAAGTTGTTCTGTACCTTGGAGGTGACAAAGTGCGGCGTGAAAACGAACTCCCTTACCATGTCTTCCACTACAATCAGGTTTTTGTCCGGTTCGCGCTTCACGAGTTTTAGTTCGGTGATGTCGATGCGGGGGCGGTTGTCGTAGCTATATGTCTTTGTAGGGTCGCTCGGAAGAGTATGTCCTTCGCTTTTTATTCCTGTGTGAGGCTCCGCCAGATAACGGAAAGCAAGGTAGAAATCCTTATCTTTGTATTGGCTGAGATTGACAGCGGCATACGGCAGTTTGGCTGTGGTACTGGTTTCCAAGATAACACTTTTCAGGTATTCTTCATTGACAGCCGGATCCGGGTCGGTAAGGTCGTGCCATTCTTCGGGGTTGATTTCTCCCGAACCGTCGTAAGTATCTGAAATCATGACGCGCAGGATACGGTCGCCCAAATAGTCATAATTTTCGGCATATTGCATCTTGGCGGAGTATGAAAGTCCGAGACTGTCTACTTCGGGCAGCGTGGTACGGTCTCTGTTGGCATAACGGTCGTTTTTCTCGCCGGAGTAGAAAGCTATGTAGTCGGGATTTCCGTCGAATTCGAAGGTGACAGGCTGACCGGCATACACTGCATCGGGTGTTTGGACGTTTACACCGAATTCTACACTTTCGGTTCCATCGCGATCGCATGAGGAAAAAGTAGCGAGCAGGCATAACGCCAGCAGTTGCGCAAGGCGTTTACCGGAAGCGGGATTATTATTTGTTTTCATATCGTTATGAACTGTTATTTATCGTTTCTATTATATACTTTAATCGGGTTACCAGCGTTCGTTCTGCTTACAGATGGTATTGGTGCTTAGTTCGCACTGCGGTATGGGCAGATACAAATTACGCTCGGATATATTGTAGGCCGGAACGGAACGTACGTCGCTACGCTCATAGCCCACTGTGGCGCTGGAAGCACCGCAATTGGGGTTCTCGGGAGCGGTTTGGTCGTAGAGCATACGTATGCGGTCGAAATAGAACTGTTCGCCGCGGCGGCGCAATTCCATGTGCCGGGGCACTTCAAAGCAGAGTTCGCGTGTCTGTTCCCTGAACAGTAATTGCCGCATGTTCTCCTTGTTGTCGGTTCTACCGGCTTCTCCTTGTAGGAGAGTTCGTGCATTGGAACGTTCGCGTACGCGGTTGAGGGCTTTTATACACTCATCTGTGGGGCCGTTCAACTCATTTTCGGCTTCGGCAAACATCAGTAATACGTCGGCAAAACGCATGATGGGGAAGTTGATGGACGAATTGTTACGTGCCCACGGACGTACGGGGTCGTATTCGGCACGCCATTTGCCGGGGTTGCCGGTGCGGCCGTAGTTGTTGGCGCTTGTCAGGTTGGCATCGGTCAGGTAGTTCTTTTCTATTTTTCCGGTCTTGTCATTGGCTTTATAAGTGTAGTCGGCGAAAGTCCACCAACGACGCTGGTCGCCTTTGTCTTTGGCTACATTTACTTTGTATTCTCTTTCCGCGTCTCTGTCACTTTCCAGACCGTCTTCCAAGTAGAGGCGGTATAGTATCTTGGTAGCATCGTACCAGGCGTATGCGTAAGGTACATCAGGGTCGGTGGTGACACCTTGCGATATGCCGATGTACAAACCTACTTTACCGCATTCGTTACTGCGGTCCATGCCATTGCCGTAGAACTCCACCTCGAACATGCTTTCGCGGGCTTCGAGGTCGTAACGATTGGAACACATATTAATGAAAAGGTCGCGATAGCCTTGGTGAGCAGGGTCTGTTTCTCCGTAAAGGTGATGCAGATTGCTGTCTATAACTTTCTTGGCATAGGTACGGGCTTCTTCCCAAGTATCGGCATAAACAGGATAGCCGGACTGCCAGATATAGGCACGCGCCAATAATGCCTGTACTGTGGTACGGGAGATGCGTCCCGGAGCGTTCAGCTCGTCAGCGGGAAGACAGCCGCTTTCCGCCGCTTTCAGGTCACGGATAATTTGTGCATATATAGCTTCCTGCGGAGACTTTTCCAAGAGCTGCGTGGTGAGGTCGCGGGTAGGAGTCAGGCGCAATGGCACTTCACCCCAATAGGCAACGAGATTCATATAGTAGAGTGCACGCAGTGCGCGAGCCTCGGCAATATACATTTTCTTGTTTCTTGCGCTTCCGCATTGTTCGTCTGTACGCTGATTGATGAGGTCGATAAAATCGTTGGCGCGGTTGATGCCGTCGTAGAGGGCAAGCCAGCAGTCCTTGATATAACCGTCCGTATTGTTGTGCGTATAAAGATTGGGTTGGAGGTTATCTTTACCGTAGCTGCGGTTGTAGACGAGAATATCTGTTCCGGAGTCGAGGTCGCCCCACAAGTATTGTCCGTAAGTTCCCGCATAACCCAATACGTCGTATACACCGGCTAATCCGGACATACAAGAGGTTTCATCCTGATAGATGGTCTCCGCATCGGGATTGTCGTAAATTTCAGTGTCCAGGAAGTTGCATGAGGTGCAGAGTCCGGCACTTAGCAATATATATATCAACTTTTTCATGGTGTTTATATCTTTTTAGTTACTTCTGAATATCATATTACAAACCTAACTTCACGCCGAATGTATAGGAACGGGTGCGAGGGTAGGGGGAATAGTCGAAACCGCGTGTCATTGCCGAGTTACGGGTAGATACTTCGGGATCGTAACCGGTATATTTGGTCCACGTCCAAATGTTCTGTGCGGATACATATACACGGAGCGAACGTATCTTCAGGTTCTTCAGCATCTTGGTGGGGAAGCTGTAACCCAGCTGCACATTCTTTAACCGCAAGAAAGAAGCGTCTTCGATTTCTCGGTCGGTATTGATGTTGGTCAGGCTGCGGTTGGGAGCACACAGATAATTGGTGTAGTTACCTTCGGTAATGCTGCCGTCCGGGTTAACCGTACGCGGTGTCCAGTGGTTGGCGGCGGAAACAAGCTGGTTAGTGTGCTTGCTGTTGAGCGATTCCAGACGGGTACGGTTATAGTTGATAACGTCGTTGCCGTAAGACCATTGGAAGAATACGCTCAAGTCGAAGCCTTTCCACTCGAAGTTATTGGTGAAACCTCCGGTGTGGATGGGCAGACCGTGACCGATAATCGTTTGGTCTTCAGCCGTTACCTTACCGTCGCCGTTCAAATCTTTCAATTTTACGCTACCGGGCTGGATGTTGCTGCGAACTTCAGTATTATTGGGTATTTCAGGCTTCAATACGTATTGTCCGGGAGCCACTTCGTTGAAGTCTTCGTACTGATAGACACCGTCGTATACATAGCCGTACATCTCGGATAGCGGGTGTCCCACCTTACAGATGTAGTTGTTAGTGGTTATCACGCTGCTGTAACGGCTCTCCTGTCCGTCGGAAAGTCCTGTGACTTTACTCTTGTTGAAAGAGATATTGAAGTTGGTGGTCCATTTGAATTTGCCCTTACCGCCTACAAAGTTTACGGTATTGATAGAAAATTCAAGACCGCGGTTGTTGATACTTCCGATATTTTGTTGTACGGAAGAGAAACCGAGCGAACCGGGCACTTCGGCGTAGAGCAACAGGTCTTTGGTGTCTTTGTTGTAGATATCGATTTCACCGTTGATGCGGTTGTTGAAGAAACCGAAGTCCAAACCGATATTCGTTTGGTAGGTAGTTTCCCATTTCAGGTTTCTGTTACCTATCTGACTGTTGTAGATGGCTGAAGTGAGCATATTGTTGAATGCGTAGTTCTGGCCGGTGGCATAGAGCACGGAAGAAGCGTAGTCATTGTAAGTATTGTTGTTACCGGTAGCTCCCCAACCTACACGCAGTTTCAGGTTGGACACGAATGTGTCTTCCAAATTCATGAACGGCTCGTCGGAAAGACGCCATGCAAATGATGCCGAAGGGAAATAACCCCATTTGTTGTAGGGGAAGCGTGACGAACCGTCGGCACGGATGGTAGCGATCAATATGTAGCGTGACTTCCAGTCGTAGTTGAAACGCGCGAAGTAAGACATCAGTTTGCTTTCCACGCTGGTGGTAGTGATGGAGCGGGGAGTACCGCTATCCAATCCCCAGAAACCGAGGCTTTCCCATGTGATAAGTCCCGAACCGGCTCCCATCACCGTAGTGCGGTCGCTGGAAAGAGAAGCTCCGAGAAGTCCTGCCAGATTGTGATCGCCGAAACGGCGTTTGTAGTTCAATGTGTATTCGTTGGACCAACTGTTACGGTCTTTGTCGGAGAAATTACCGTTTACACCGCTTGCGGAGTATTTGGGGTCTCCCTGATAGGTATCCGAGTTGTAGAACGTACGGCGCACATCTTGTCTCCACGTATAGTTGAACGTGGCTTTGAAAGTCAGGTTCTTGATAATATCCCAAGTCAGATACGTATTCAGGTTCAGTTGGCGTGTACGGGTCTGGTCGTACGAGTTCTGTACGGTTTTCATGGGGTTGTACGGATAGTTTCCGCTCTCATCCACCATGTTGTTAATCAGGTCGTCTTTCTCATTATAAGTAACCGGACGGTAAGCGAGTACCTGATAGAGGTAATATTGAGATGTACCGCCGCCCGACTGTGAGGGTGCCGAACCTTTGGACAGGTTATTGGCAAAGTTCATCGTTGCGCCGAACTTTACGGATTTGCTGATGTTCTGGTCGAGAGTAAGGCGCGCCTTTAAGCTCTCGTAAGAGGAGTTGATGATAACGCCTTGCTGGTTATAATAAGAAATACTCGAGCTATAACGGGTGTTTTTACTACCGCCGGAAAGAGATACATTGTGGCTTGTCATGGGAGCGCCCCGATATACTTCGTCTTGCCAGTTATAATAAGGTATGTAATCGTAATCGGCCAATGTACGTTTACGTCCCAATGCTTCGCTATATCCGAAGTAGGTATCGTTCAGCTCTTTTTCGGTCAACATTTCGGTCTGCAACTTCATAAACTGCTTACCGTTCATGATGTCGAGGAATTGAGGCTGTTCCTGCCAGGTAAAGTAACCGTCGTATGTCACGCGGGGAGCACTCTCTTTACCGCGTTTGGTAGTGATGATAATTACGCCGTTAGCGCCGCGCGCGCCATAAATGGCGGTTGCGGAAGCATCTTTCAGAATGTCCATGGACTCGATGTCACTCGGGTTATAGGCGGCGGCGTTGGGGTCGTCGGTCGCAAAACCGTCGATAACATACAACGGAGAACCGTCGGAGTTGTCGGAAACCGTATTACTACCGCGGATAACGATGTTCGCTGCCGAACCGGGACGTCCGTCACCGCTTACCACTTGCACACCGGCAACACGTCCGCCTAATGCCTGGTCGAACGATGCGACAGGAGTTTTATTGAGCTCTTCCATGTCTACTTTCGCCACAGAACCGGCAAGGTCGCCTTTCTTGGCGCTACCATAACCGATGGCTACTACTTCATTCAGCATCACGCCGTCTTCTTTCATTACGACATCGATTACTTTATTCTTTCCTACCGGAATTTCACGGGTGGTGTAACCGATAAAGGAGAAAACAAGAATGGCTTTCTGATTAGGTACTTCAATCGAGTATTTGCCGTTTATATCGCTGATAGTACCGATTGTGGTTCCTTTTACAGTAATGTTGGCTCCGATAACTGTTTCTTTAGTCTCATCGGTAACCGTACCTGTAATTTTGATTTGTGCTTGCAGCGCAGTCAGCGAAAGCAGCAAAAAGAATAAAAGAGAACTCGCTCTTTTAAAGCTCACGGAATGGTTTCTTTTCATATTATCAAAAATAAGATTATCTTATGCTGTTTTTTAAATCCGGTGGCAAAGTTATAAATATATGTAAAAACATTCTTCTATAATAGTACAGACAGAGTACATTTTCGTACAAAAATAAAATTGTACATAAAAAGAAAGCCACATCAGAGTATGGTGTAGCTTGTGTAATGACATAAATAAGGCACGAATCGTACAGAATACTACGGATTTTTATTCCTTATCCGTAAGATGCCGTACAATTCGTGCCGGAGTATTTCCTGACTTCTGATTTCAGACTTATACACTCATAAATCCGGAATCATAAATCAAGGAATCATTTGTCTTTTCTCAGTTCTGCAAAGATAAGTCCTTCCAGTTCTTCCGCCAGTTCCGGGTTGTCCAGAATAACTTGCTTGGCGGCGTCGCGTCCTTGTGCGATTTTGGTGTCGTTATAGCTGAACCAGGAACCGCTTTTCTTGACGATACCCAGTTCCGCGCCCAGGTCGATGATTTCTCCTGCGCGCGAGATGCCTTCGCCGAACATGATGTCGAACTCTGCACGACGGAAAGGAGGAGCTACCTTATTCTTTACAACTTTCACTTTGGTCTGCTTACCGATTACCTCTTCTCCGTTCTTGATAGCCTGGCTTCCACGGATGTCGAGACGTACGGAAGCATAGAACTTCAACGCGTTACCTCCGGTGGTTGTTTCGGGGTTACCGAACATTACACCGATTTTTTCGCGGAGCTGGTTGATGAAGATACAGGTTGTACGGGTCTTGCTTACGGCGGATGTCAGCTTACGCAGCGCTTGTGACATAAGACGTGCCTGCAAGCCTACCTTGTTGTCGCCCATATCGCCTTCAATTTCGGCTTTCGGGGTCAGGGCGGCTACGGAGTCTACCACAATGATGTCGATGGCGGAAGAACGAATCAGTTGTTCTGCAATTTCCAATGCCTGCTCGCCGTTGTCCGGTTGCGAAATCAAGAGGTTGTCTACATCTACGCCGAGTTTGGCCGCGTAGAAGCGGTCGAAAGCGTGCTCCGCATCGATGAACGCCGCGATACCGCCCGCCTTTTGCGCTTCGGCGATGGCATGGATCGCCAACGTGGTCTTACCGGAAGATTCCGGACCGTAGATTTCAATGATACGTCCGCGGGGATAACCGCCTACACCCAATGCTACGTTCAGTCCGATAGAACCGGTAGGGATTACTTCTACTTGTTCGACGCTTTCGTCGCCCATTTTCATGATAGAACCCTTACCGAAACTTTTTTCTATCTTATCCATGGCAGCTTGCAGTGCCTTTAGTTTTTCGCTTGCTGCCATATTATTTCCGTTTTCAAAATTAAGTTCGTCTTTCTTTGCCATATAAAATAAATAATTAGTGTTTAGTGGTTAGTGATCGGTGGTGAATGATTAATGAACGGGATCGCACGGCATTAATCACTGACCGTTGCTCACTAATCTTTATTACAGGATTTGTGCGGCGTGGTCTTTGGTCTTTACTTCCTTGGGCGCGATGATACGCTCGATCACTCCTTCTTCATTAATGATAAAGGTGGTGCGGAAGGTGCCCATATATTTACGTCCGTACATGCTCTTTTCACCCCATACACCGAATTGCTCTACCAGTTTCTTGTCTGTGTCTGCAATAAGGGTAAAGGGCAGGTTGTTCTTTTCGATGAATTTTTGGTGAGACTTCTCGTTGTCTACGCTGACTCCGATAACTTCATAACCGGCCTTGCGCAAGTCGGCATAGTTGTCGCGCAGGTTGCAGGCTTGCGCCGTACAGCCTGAAGTTGAGTCTTTTGGATAAAAGTAAAGTACTATTTTCTTTCCTTTATAATCGCTCAGACGAATTTCTTCGCCTTTTTCATTGATACCCAATATTTCGGGCGCTTTATCTCCTACGTTCATATAAATTAAAAATTAAGAATTAAGAATGAAGAATTACCATGCGGCGTGGTTGTGCAACCAAATTCTTCATTCTTAATTCTTCGTTAAACTAAATTTCCAGGTCTCCGTCAACTACTTCATGCCAAGGCAATCCTTGCTTGTTAAGCTGTTCCATGAACGGATCGGGATCGAATTCCTCCACGTTCCATACGCCCGGTTTCTTCCACAGGCCTTTGAGGAACATCATGGCGCCAATCATGGCGGGAACGCCGGTTGTGTAGCTCACGCCCTGCATGCCTGTTTCCTTGTAAGCTTCCTGGTGGCTGCAATTGTTGTATATATAATAGGTGTGTTCCTTGCCGTCCTTCAAACCGCGGATACGGCAACCGATGGAGGTTTCGCCTTCGTAATTCTCGCCCAAATCCTGCGGGTTGGGGAGTACGGCTTTCAGGAATTGCAGCGGAACGATTTTCATACCGTTGTATTCCACCTCGTCGATACGTGCCATGCCGATGTTTTGGATAACACGCAGGTGCGTAAGGTATTCTTGTCCGAACGTCATCCAGAAACGTGCACGCTTGATGGTGGGGAAGTTCTTTACCAGAGATTCCAGTTCTTCGTGATAAAGAAGATAAGAGTCACGCGGTCCGATGTTCGGGTAGGTGAGCGCTTTATGGATTTCCAGCGGCCGGGTGGTTATCCACTCGCCGTTTTCGTAATAACGTCCGTTCTGGGTGATTTCGCGAATATTGATTTCCGGATTGAAGTTGGTTGCAAACGCTTTATGATGATTTCCCGCATTGCAGTCCACTATATCCAGGTATTGAATTTCATCGAAGTGATGCTTGGCGGCGTAGGCGGTATATATGCCGCTTACACCCGGGTCGAAACCACAACCGAGGATAGCTGTCAGTCCGGCGTCTTCAAAACGTTTTTTGTATGCCCATTGCCAGCTGTATTCAAAGTGAGCGACGTCTTTCGGCTCGTAATTGGCCGTATCCAGATAATTCACTCCGCTTTTCAGACAGGCTTCCATGATAGTAAGGTCTTGATAGGGGAGAGCCACATTTATGACGATTTCAGGTTTGAAACTATTGAAGAGCGCCACCAGTTCGTCCACGCTGTCTGCATCTACCCGGGCGGTTTTGATGTTAGGGTTACCGATTGCTTTCACAACGGCGTCGCATTTGGATTTGGTGCGGCTGGCAATCATGATTTCTGTGAACACATCCGGATTTTGAGCCACTTTGTGCGCAACAACGGTACCTACACCGCCTGCACCGATAATAAGAACTTTACCCATTTCTTCTACTTACAAAAGTTTTAAATATGATTATCATTTTTTCAAAGAGCAAATATAAGGCTTAATTCTCAGATAAACATTAAAATCCTGCTAAATACTTTGGGGAAAGTACTGCTATTTCTAAACAAAGGGTTTGCTTTTGGGTTATTTTACATATCTTTGTTCCGTAAAAATTAACTTAAACAAAAAATAGCAATGAAGAAAGTATTTGTTTCCCTTTGTATGGCGGCTACTCTGATGGGGTTGTCATCGTGCGCTTCGACTAAAAATGCCGCAACTCTCTCTTCTCTGAGTGGCGAGTGGAATATTATTGAAATAAACGGCAGTGCGGTCGTGCCCGCTCCGAATCAGGAATTCCCTTTCATCGGTTTTGACACAAAGACCGGAAAAGTCTATGGAAACAGCGGTTGCAACCGACTGATGGGCTCTTTCGACGTGAATGCCAAGCCCGGACAGATAGACCTGGGAGCGCTGGGAAGTACCCGTATGATGTGTCCTGACATGACAGTCGAAAAGAATGTGTTGGCCGCTTTGGGGCAAGTAAAGAAATATAAGCAACTGGGCAAAGAGAACATGGCGTTGTGCGGTTCTTCCAACCGTCCCCTTATCGTGTTGCAGAAGAAGGAAGCTTCTTCCAAGTTGTCCGACCTGAATGGCAGATGGATAATCAGTGAGGCCGGCGGGCAGGCTATTCCTTCCGGAATGGAGAAACAGCCGGCTATCGAGTTTGACATTGCGGAAAAACGCATGCACGGTAATGCCGGGTGTAACATCATCAACGGTTCTTTTGATGTGGATGATGCAAATCCTGCGGCCATTTCGTTCCCGAGAGTCATCAGCACTATGATGGCATGCCCTGATATGGAAGTGGAAGGCCGGGTCTTGAAAGCGTTGAATTCCGTTCAGTCTTTCGGTAAGCTGGCAGGCGGCGGTATGGGCTTCTATGACACGGATAATAACCTTGTGATGGTATTGGTAAAGAAATAACAGGTCTTTGTCCGTTATTCAATATAAGATTCCACGGATTTCACAGAATAAAGAATAAAATAAATCTGTGAAATCCGTGGAATTTGCGCTTAATCAAAGAAACAAACAGTAAGTGTTTCTTATTTTTACATATTCCCTTTTTTTCTCAGTCCGGCACGTATGCGGCTTAATGATTGCGGAGTGATATACAGGTATGAAGCCAGGTATTTCAGCGGTACATCCTGCAATAGTTCCGGGTTCTCTTCCATTAATGTAAGATAACGCTCTTTGGCGGTAGGCGGCGCCCCATAAGCCAGTGTCGAAGCGTCTACTGACAATATTTCACGTTCAAAAATCTTCCTGCCGAAGTTTGCCATCTCGATAGAGTGTGCGAACAGAGCTTCCAATTTGACTTTACTGATGCAATAGGCTGTACTGTCGTTTACAGACTCGATATTGACCTGAGACGGTTTGTCGTCCACATAGCCCCATGAAGAGAACGCGGCATCACCGGGACTGACGAACCATAAGGAGTTTTCCGTTCCGTCTGCCAGATAGTATGCCCGCCATATACCTTTCTTTATGAGGTAGAAATTAGAATTCCGTTCTCCTTTCTCTATTATGAGCTCTCCTTTGGAAAAAGCAACTTCTTCCATATGAGACAATAGCTCAAATAAACTTTTCTCGGGCAGTTTATACTTCTTGCAGAATTTCTTTAGCATGATTTCCATGCTGCAAAGATATTGATTTTTCCTTGCCATTTCTTTTCCTGCCTATATAAATAATGAGTATGAAAAGAGCGGTCAACAGTTCCGCCAGCGGGGTAGCCAGCCAAATTCCCGGTTTACCCAGCAACAGCGGAAGTCCGTAAAAGCAGAGTGTCAGTAGGATAAATCCACGCAGCAGCGTGATGAAAGTGGCGTATTTGGCACGTTCCACACTCTGAAAATAGCCGATGGAAACTATGTTAACCGCAAAAAACACGAAACCGGATGCATATAGAGGCAAACCTTTCACTGCTATGTCATAGGCAGGATAACTCCGGTCAATGAACATGGCGACAATCTCCCGGCTGCAGAATATTGTAATCAGCGCAAAGCATATTCCGCAACCAATGGCTGTCTTTAAGGCGAGCAGGTAGGCTTGGCGTACACGCGGCGTTTCGTTGAGCCCGTAATTGAAGCTGATAATAGGCTGCGCCGACTGCGCAATGGCATTATATACCATAAATATAATCGGGAAGAAGTAGCAGGCAATGCTGAATGCCGCCACACCGTCTTCTTTCAAATAATGAATGAATACAAGGTTGCCGACAAACATCATGCAGGCAATCGCCACTTCACACAGAAAGGCGGATGACCCCAGCCGGCACATATAACCCACATTGCGTTTCATCAGCTTCATGCTGTTGCGGCTGAGCTTCACCGGATAGAACCGCAGGGCACAGTTGTGCCGTGCGAGATAGACAATAATCATCAGCGCTCCCACCGTCGTTCCTATGGCACTTGCGAAAGCCGCGCCGAACATCCCCCAGCCGAAGGGGAAAATAAACAGATAATCGAGTATGATATTCAGAACGGCGGCAACTATATTGCACAACATGGCGAAGTTGGGCGAACCGTCCAGTCGCAGGAAAAACATTCCCGAATTAAGCAGGGCCGTAAAAGCGGAGAATGGCACGAACCAGCGCATGTATTCTACTGCCAAAGGTTCGAGCCGTTCCGAACCGCCTAACAGATGTACCACTTGCGGCGCAAACAGGCAAAATAGGGTGGAAGTGCATATCAGCAACAAGGAGGATACCACTATGGATTGTGTAATGTTGATACGTGCCACTTTGGGCTTATTGTGCGACAAGTGGATGGAAGCCACCACAGATGCTCCTACGCCGAACATCAGGCCGATGCCGGTGGAGAATAACCATAGCGGCGCCACGATGTTAACGGCGGCAAGGGCATCGCTGCCTATACCTTTTCCCACAAAGATACCGTCGGTAATGACGAATAATGCGGAAAATATCATTCCCAGTACGGTAGGGAGCAGTAATTTGCGGAATAATGCCGCAATGTCCATGTTCTTGAAGTCAATGCTGTCTCTCATCTTTTCCATAATCTTCAGTCTTCTATATATTATTGTAATCTGTTTCTTCGTTTAAGAAGTCCGGCTGCTAATGTTTATTTGTTCCACCGTGGGGAAGTTTTCGTTCCACCGTGGAGAAACTTGTGTTCCATCATGGAGAAGTTTCTGTTCCACCATGGTGGAACGAATAAATAGTAGCAATGCCTCTCTTTAGACAGTGTTTTGATTTTATTTCGGCTTTCCTCTGAGAAAGCCTGAAAAAAGAAAATCAAAATACTTGTCTTAACTGTCTCAAACACTTTCTTTTCTTTTTCGGGGGGCAAAAGTAGGACTTTTGAACGGGATAGAAATTAACAAATGGTAATTTCCGACAGAAAAAATATATTTAACTCTGCCAAACTGACAGACAAACTGTCACATTCATAAATCTGCCGCCTCCTTGAACAATTTGGCACGACGTTTGTCTTTTTATTGGCGTCTGCCAACGAGGCGGACACCGAAACTGAATAATAACAAATAAAATAATAACGATCATGGGAAAAATTATTGGTATTGACTTAGGAACAACAAACTCTTGCGTTTCCGTATTCGAAGGAAACGAACCTGTAGTAATTGCAAACAGCGAAGGCAAGCGCACCACTCCTTCTGTTGTGGCGTTTGTGGACGGTGGTGAACGTAAGGTGGGTGACCCTGCAAAGCGTCAGGCTATCACAAACCCGACGAGAACAGTGTTCTCAATCAAACGTTTCATGGGTGAGAACTGGGATCAGGTACAGAAAGAAATAGCCCGCGTACCTTATAAAGTAGTGAAGGGTGACAACAATACTCCGCGTGTGGATATTGACGGACGTCTCTATACTCCGCAGGAAATCTCTGCAATGATTCTGCAGAAAATGAAAAAGACCGCTGAGGATTATTTGGGACAAGAAGTGACGGAAGCCGTTATTACCGTTCCGGCTTACTTCTCCGATTCTCAACGTCAGGCTACCAAAGAAGCCGGCCAGATTGCCGGTCTGGAAGTAAAGCGTATTGTGAACGAGCCGACTGCCGCAGCTTTGGCTTACGGTATCGACAAGGCGCATAAGGATATGAAGGTTGCCGTATTCGACCTCGGTGGCGGTACATTCGATATTTCTATCCTTGAGTTCGGTGGCGGTGTGTTCGAAGTATTGTCAACCAACGGTGATACTCATCTGGGTGGTGATGACTTCGACCAGGTTATCATCGACTGGCTGGTTCAAGAGTTCAAGAACGACGAAGGTGCTGACCTTACTCAGGATCCGATGGCTATGCAGCGTTTGAAAGAAGCTGCCGAAAAGGCAAAGATCGAATTGTCTTCTTCTACCAGTACGGAAATCAACCTGCCGTACATTATGCCGGTAGGCGGTGTGCCCAAGCACTTGGTTAAGACTCTGACGCGTGCCAAATTCGAGGCTTTGGCTCACAATTTGATTCAGGCTTGTCTTGAACCTTGCAAGAAGGCTATGAGTGATGCCGGTTTGGGCAACTCCGATATAGATGAAGTTATCCTTGTAGGTGGTTCTTCACGTATACCGGCTGTACAGAAATTGGTTGAAGACTTCTTTGGTAAAGTTCCTTCCAAAGGCGTGAATCCGGATGAGGTAGTAGCGGTAGGTGCTGCCGTACAGGGTGCTGTTTTGACGGACGAAATCAAGGGTGTTGTATTGCTGGATGTTACTCCGCTGTCTATGGGTATCGAGACTATGGGTGGTGTAATGACCAAGCTGATTGACGCCAATACGACTATTCCTTGCAAGAAGAGCGAAACATTCTCTACCGCCGCCGACAACCAGACGGAAGTTACTATCCACGTATTGCAGGGTGAACGTCCGATGGCTGCACAGAACAAGTCAATCGGTCAGTTTAACCTGACAGGTATCGCTCCGGCACGTCGCGGTATTCCTCAGATCGAGGTAACATTCGATATCGATGCCAACGGTATCTTGAAAGTATCTGCCAAGGATAAGGCTACCGGTAAGGAACAGGCTATCCGTATCGAGGCTTCCAGCGGTTTGAGCAAGGAAGAAATCGAAAAGATGAAAGCCGAAGCCGAAGCAAATGCCGAAGCCGATAAGAAAGAACGTGAGAAAGTTGACAAACTGAACCAAGCCGACTCAATGATTTTCACTACTGAAAATCAGCTGAAGGAACTGGGCGATAAGTTGCCTGCCGACAAGAAAGCTCCGATTGAAGCTGCCCTTCAGAAACTGAAAGATGCTCACAAAGCACAGGATTTGGCTGCTGTTGATTCTGCGATGGCTGAACTGAATACTGCTTTCCAGGCCGCAAGCGCTGAAATGTATGCTCAGAGCGGTGCTCAGGGTGGTGCACAAGCCGGTCCTGATATGAATGCCGGACAACAAGGCGGCGCTCAGGATAATGGCAAGCATGGGGATAATGTGCAGGATGCTGACTTTGAGGAAGTGAAGTAAGTTGCGATAAACAACGATAACTACAAATAGGAATATAGGGTGTAGCTCAATGAGTTATACCCTATTTCTTTTTATATCACTTTTCTTTAACTTTATTTCTATGTCATCTTCATGCGGTGGCAATCACGATAGTGGATGGGGAAAAGACAAAGACGAGGATGAACTTAACTGAGTAATCCGTTGTGCAAAAATGGCAAAATGGCTTTGCAAGCCGATTAAGAGTGGCAAGGGCAGATAGTATCTTATTTGTAATCATATAGAGCAATGCGTAAAGTAAATTTGACCAAACATCTTTGTTAATGCAATAAAGTGATAGACAGCTTTACATACGCCCCATTAT
>NZ_MNQO01000004.1:0-16711 GCF_001915465.1 Bacteroides sp. 44_46
TGTCTTCACCGTTCTTACAATCTTCTCAGCTGACTTGTCAACCAAGTTGTGGTCGTAAGATTTCAGTTTGATTCTAATTTTTTGACTCATTACTGTCTTAATTATTAATAGTGTTATTATAATAAGATAAAGTTCCGTAGGTTAAGAGTCATTCGCTAACCTACGGACTTTAGTTATTTTTTTAGATTAAGTCTGTACGACCTTTTACTTCTTCCAATACTGCCTTGGCAATAGAGTTAGAAACCTGAGCATGGTGAGAATATACCATTGAAGAAGTTGCACGACCAGAAGTGATAGTACGCAACGCAGTCACGTAACCGAACATTTCTGCCAGCGGAACCATCGCCTTCACGATACGGGCACCCGAACGACTTGATTCCATACCTTCTACTTGACCGCGACGCTTATTCAAGTCACCGATAACATCACCCATGTTTTCTTCCGGAGTAACAACTTCCAGCTTCATGATAGGCTCCATCAATACCGGACCTGCCTTAGCACAAGCGTTCTTGTATGCCTGGATAGCACATATT
Source organism: Bacteroides sp. 44_46 (assembly GCF_001915465.1). Taxonomy (NCBI): domain Bacteria; kingdom Pseudomonadati; phylum Bacteroidota; class Bacteroidia; order Bacteroidales; family Bacteroidaceae; genus Bacteroides; species Bacteroides sp. 44_46. Next base: position 534 of record NZ_MNQO01000004.1, read on the forward strand.
TCAAATGACAACTGGTCAGAGTCAACCGGGTGGAAAGAACCGTCGACCAAAGTCACTTTCAGTGAATCCAGCGGATAGCCGGCCAACACACCGTTCTTCATTGCAGTTGTGAAACCCTTCTGTACAGACGGAATGAATTCCTTAGGAATATTACCGCCCTTCACTTCGTCAACAAACTGCAAACCGCCTTGAGTAAAGTCCTCATCAACAGGACCGATATTCACGATGATATCCGCAAACTTACCGCGACCACCCGACTGCTTCTTGTAAACTTCGCGCAAGTTAACAGTCTTCGTGATAGCTTCCTTATAGTTAACCTGAGGTTTACCCTGATTACATTCAACCTTGAACTCACGTTTCAGACGATCGATGATGATATCCAAGTGGAGCTCACCCATACCGGAGATAACCGTCTGGCCTGTCTGCTCATCAGTCTTGACTGTAAACGTCGGATCTTCTTCGGCCAATTTAGCCAAACCGTTAGACAGCTTATCCATATCCTTCTGAGTCTTAGGTTCGACTGCGATACCGATTACCGGTTCGGGGAAGTCCATAGATTCCAATACGATCGGTGCAGTTTCGTCGCACAGCGTATCACCGGTATGAATATCCTTGAAGCCTACACCAGCACCAATATCACCGACACCAATCACCTCAACAGGATTCTGCTTATTTGAGTGCATCTGGAACAGACGAGAAACACGTTCCTTCTTGCCAGAGCGAGAGTTATAAATATAAGAACCGGCTTCAATCTTACCTGAGTAAACGCGGAAGAAAGTCAAACGGCCTACATACGGGTCGGTCGCAATCTTGAACGCCAAAGCAGAAGTCTTTTCGTCTTCGCTCGGCTTACGGTCTTCTTCAGCACCGGTTTCGGGGTTTGTACCGACAACATTTTCTGTATCCAGCGGAGAAGGCAAGAATGCGCAAACGTAGTCAAGCAAAGTCTGTACACCCTTGTTTTTGAATGAAGAACCGCACAACATAGGAACAACAGCCATTCGTACCGTAGCGTTACGGAGAGCTCTCAAGACTTCTTCTTCTGTGATAGTAGAAGGATCATCGAAATATTTCTCCATCAAAGCATCGTCAAACTCAGCTACTTTTTCGAGCATTTTATCTCTCCATTCGTTAGCTTCGTCTATCAGGTTGGCCGGGATTTCCTCTACCGTATAGTCAGCACCCATCGTTTCATCATGCCAGTAGATAGCTTTCATCTTGATAAGGTCTACCAAACCTTTGAAAGATTCTTCAGCACCGATAGGCACAACGATAGGACAAGGATTAGCGCCCAAAACGTCCTTCATCTGGCGAACAACTTCGAAGAAGTCGGCACCCGAACGGTCCATTTTATTAACGTATGCGATACGCGGCACGTTATATTTATCAGCCTGACGCCAAACGGTTTCGGATTGCGGTTCAACGCCACCTACTGCACAGTAAGCAGCAACGGCGCCGTCAAGAATACGCAAAGAACGCTCTACCTCAGCGGTAAAGTCAACGTGTCCCGGGGTATCAATCAGGTTGATTTTATAAGTATCACCGGCATATTTCCAACGAGTGGTAGTAGCGGCGGAAGTGATAGTGATACCACGTTCCTGCTCTTGCTCCATCCAGTCCATTGTAGCGGCACCATCGTGTACCTCACCGATTTTGTGGGTCAAACCCGTATAAAACAAAATACGTTCAGAGGTTGTTGTCTTTCCGGCATCGATGTGGGCCATGATACCGATATTACGTGTCAAATGTAAATCATTCTTTGCCATTTTCTAATTCCTTTTACTTTAAGTTTTTAATCTTCGATTGGTAGTCTCTTATAGTATTAGAATCTGAAATGAGCAAATGCACGGTTAGCTTCAGCCATTCTGTGCATATCTTCTTTACGTTTGAAAGCACCGCCTTGTTCGTTGAAAGCATCCATGATTTCAGCAGCCAGTTTGTCAGCCATAGACTTACCACCACGCTTGCGTGCAAAGATAATCAGGTTCTTCATTGAGATTGATTCCTTGCGGTCGGGACGGATTTCAGTAGGAACTTGGAAAGTAGCACCACCTACACGGCGAGACTTCACTTCCACTTGAGGAGTTACGTTGTCCAAAGCTTTTTTCCAGATTTCAAGAGCTGATTTCTCTTCATTCTGCATTTTGTTCTTCACTGTTTCCAAAGCGGCGTAGAAAATTTCATAAGAGGTATTCTTCTTTCCGTCGTACATCAAGTGGTTAACGAACTTGGAAACTTTCACATCATTAAAAACGGGATCCGGAAGGATAATACGTTTTTTAGGTTTTGCTTTTCTCATTTGTCTGAAAGAATAATGTTTTTCGTTCTTGGTTGTTTACTTCTGTCTTCTTCAACTCTCCCACCGGAGTGTTTACTCAACCTTTAGCATTTCCAACAAACTAAAACGTAAGTTATTACTTTTAATTTTACTGTTTATCAGTTTCGGCCGCTTGATTATTTCTTCTTAGCGGGAGCGGCCTGTCCCGGTTTCGGACGCTTAGCACCGTATTTGGAACGTCTTTGAGTACGGTTGGCAACGCCTGCGGTATCCAAAGTACCACGAACAATGTGATAACGTACACCCGGAAGGTCTTTTACACGACCGCCGCGTACCAATACGATTGAGTGTTCCTGCAAGTTGTGACCTTCTCCCGGAATGTAAGAGTTCACCTCTTTACCGTTAGTCAAACGCACACGAGCTACTTTACGCATAGCTGAATTCGGTTTCTTCGGAGTGGTAGTGTACACTCTCACGCAAACGCCACGTCTTTGAGGACAAGAATCCAAGGCGGGAGACTTACTTTTCTCTACCAAAACCTCGCGTCCTTTTCTTACTAATTGCTGAATTGTAGGCATTTTAATTGTTTTTAGTTATATATTATTGTTTATATTAATTCAAAACTATACACTTTTGGGCCTTTTGGGCTGCAAAGATACTAATAAGTTTTGAATAATCAATGCACTACAAGTTTTTTTTTTGATTTTATGCTTCCCCCTTAATGTTGGGCAGCGGCGGAAGAGGTTGCTCGTCCGGCATACGGATGGAACCGAAAGCGCGTTCGTATTTACCTATATTTTCTTCAAGCGCGCGCAGCAGACGTTTGGCGTGCTCGGGCGCCAGCACAATGCGCGACTGCACTCCGGCCTTGGACATCCCCGGCATCACCCGTATAAAATCCATGATAAACTCCGAGCTGGAGTGAGTGATGATGGCAAGATTGGCATAAGTGCCTTGCGCCACCTCTTCTTTCAGTTCTATCTGCAATTGTCCGTTATTATTCTCTTGATTTTCCATATTATCCATACATTATTATAATTAAGAGGCAAATATACTTCTTTCGTTCAGAACATACAAAATACTTCGATGCAAAAGCAGCCGCCTGCCGGAAAGAATAAAAAAGTCCGCCCCGCAAGCCTGTCAACCTGCAAGGGCGAAACCTCTATACTGCCGTTACGTTATTTTCCGGTCGCCTTTTATCACAACTCTCACGCATGCACCGGCGGAGCAGTTCTTTTACCAACTTCGTTTTCAACGAGAATATTTCGGCATGCATTTCTTTGACCTGCGTACTCAGCCCGAAATAATCCTGCAGCATTTTCTCCAACTGCCCGACCAGGAACGCATACTGTTCTCTGACCAATTCGCTGAACTTTTTCATTTTCTCCATTTTCTTCTTGCCTCGTTTGGACAGGAACAGAAGGAATGCCATCAGACATTCCAACACCTTTTAAATAATCGCTTTCATCTTTCATTCCATTATTTTCGTTCATACCACACAGATACGGTTCATCCCAACGGATTCTCTTCTTCCCCGTCATTACCGCCGCCATTCCCGCCGTTACCCTTCTGGGAGTCCAGATAAGTCTACAAACTCCATGGCATCTTCCGCACGTGTGGAAGCGGGGTCGGGACGTACACCGATAGAGGGGCGGAAATTGATACGTACCGTCCGAATCTTCTTCGCCGTACAATCCTTTTCCGCTTCCGCACCTTCGGTACGCGCCGAGAGGCTGAACACTCCAAAGTCGCGGATGTTTACCGAATGTCCGTTATACAGATTCGTACGCATACACTCCACAAAATAGGCAATCACACTGAGGATATCTCCTTTGGAAAGCGAACTGTTCTCTTTCATCTGATAAGCCATGCGGTCGATGCCTACGCTCTGCCCTAAAGTAAGCAACTGCGGATGATACTTTGCCACCATCGACTTATCCGTCACATTCTTACACAATGCCTTTTTAAATACAATAGCCATACTTTTGTCTCCTCTTTGATTTTAAATGAATACTATCTTTATGTTCACTTCGCCGGCTTGGTAAAACAAAGATACTGCAAAGAGGAAGCAAGACCGACCGGCGAACGTTACCGGCGGTTGCTAGGGTATGCGGATGTATCCAGAACCGGAGCCTTGCACACTCGCTCATTCACTCCCCATCCTTTTCACTACTTCTCTCCCGCCAGCGAAACGGAAGCCTACTGCATCCTTATCGCCAACGTCAACTACCGCGAAGGCAGCATGACGCTCTATGGCCGGACGATAACCTGCCCGTCGGCGACTCCATTAAGAGCCTCGACACCTGGGCACGCCTTTTCCGCTGGAGCAAAACCCGCGTTCGCCGATTCTTCCTGAATTTGCAAAAACTGCAACTGATAAAGTATAGCATAGACCATAGCCTTGCCCACATCCATGTAGTGGATTTTCTGCCGTAACAGTCTGCCGCAAGCGACTGCCGGGACGAACAGTTCGACCGCTTCTGGCAGGCATATCACGACCTCACCCTCTTGCCCAAGCGGAGCATAGGGCGCACCTGCCGAGAAGGGCTGCGCCTCTCCTCCGAAGAACGCAACATGGCGATAGAGCAGATACCCTACTACGAAGGGCTGGCCAATATACGCTATTACAAACAGGCGACAAGCTATCTGGCTGACAAATGTTTTTTGGACGAGGAAGACGGGTACTGACAAAAGCGAGAGGAAAGGCAAAGCATAATGGGTGAAATATGAGATAGCAGGGGAAAAACATAAAAAAACAAAACAGAGTGGATACTACGAATTTTCAAATAACGGAGATAGAAGAGGCAGTGCTTGGAGCGCTGATGATAGAGAAAAAAGCTTTCCCGCTGGTGGCACAGACGCTGAGCCCGGAGATGTTCTATCACGAAAAGGAACAAACGTTGTATGCGGTGCTTGAAAACATGCACCGCAACAACGAACCGATAGACATACTGACTGTGAAAGAGGCTTTACAAAAGCGAGGTAAATTGGATGAAGCAGGCGGTGCATACGGCATCGTCCGTCTATCATCGAAAGTGACGAGTTCGGCACACATCGAACTGCACGCCGAGCTTATCAAAGACCGCTACCTGAGACGTGAACTGATTGTAGGTATCAACAGCCTGACTTCCCAGTCCGAGGACCCTACCTACGACATCGAAGATATACTGAACGTCCGGCACCTGCTGACAGACCGTATCGAAAACGAATGTAGCTGGACGTAACAGTTGCGCCCTATGCAGCAGCTTATGGAAGAGACCATAGCCAAAGCGGAGCAGCGCATCGAAAACACCAAGAACGGCGTAACGGGCATACCCACCGGACTGGCCGGATTAGACCGCCTGACGTCCGGTTGGCAAGCGTGCGACCTGAACATCATCGCCGCCCGTCCCTCGGTGGGCAAGACTGCCATAGCCCTGCATCTGGCAAAAGCCGCTGCAAGCGCCGGACGGCATGTGGTGTTTTACAGTATAGAGATGCAGGGAGAGCGGCTATCCGTCCGACGGACTGGGTGTAATCATGGTGGCGAAACACCGTAACGGTGAAACAGGGAACGTTTACTTCGGACACAACAAGAGCATAACCGCCATCGGAGACTATGTGCCGCCAATGGAGTATATGCTGAAGCATTGCAAGTAAACTCTCCATCTTCCCCATATCCATCCAAAAGTTTCTTGTCTCCATGTGATAAAAGAAAAAAGAGAACCTCTTGCAAGGCTCTCTTTTTTCATTATAAAAATCACTGATTGTATTAGCGTAGTATATTACTCTTCTACTTTATCATCCACAGCATAGTCGAGCACCGTTTTCTTATTGGCAAGCATACGGTCGTACTCTTCTTTTGAACCGACAATGACCTTGTCGAACTCACGCTGGCCTGTACCGGCAGGAATCAAGTGACCGCAGATAACATTCTCCTTCATACCTTCCAAACGGTCTACCTTACCGTTGATAGCGGCTTCATTGAGCACCTTCGTCGTTTCCTGGAAGGAAGCGGCCGACATGAAGCTCGAAGTCTGCAAAGCGGCACGGGTAATACCCTGAAGAATCTGTGTAGAAGTAGCGGGCACTGCATCACGTACCGAAACGGGTTTCAAGTCGCGGCGTTTCAGCATGGAGTTCTCGTCACGCAGCTTGCGGGCAGTGACAATCTGTCCCGGTTGCAGGTTCTGAGAATCTCCGGCGTCTACTACTACCTTCTTACCCCAGATACGGTCGTTTTCTTCCATGAACTCGAGCTTGTCCACTACCTGTTGTTCCAGGAAGCGGGTATCGCCCGGCTCGTCGATTTCAACCTTACGCATCATCTGGCGAACGATGATTTCAAAGTGCTTGTCGTTAATCTTCACACCTTGCAGACGGTAAACGTCTTGTACTTCGTTCACGATATATTCCTGTACAGCCGTAGGACCTTTAATGGCAAGGATATCGGCAGGCGTAATGGCACCGTCGGACAACGGAGTACCGGCACGCACGTAGTCGTTCTCCTGTACCAGAATCTGCTTAGACAGCGGCACAAGGTACTTTTTGACTTCTCCGGTCTTAGAGGTAACGATGATTTCACGGTTACCGCGTTTCACTTTACCCATTGTAACCTCACCGTCGATTTCGGAAACCACGGCAGGGTTAGACGGATTACGGGCCTCGAACAATTCGGTGACACGAGGAAGACCACCCGTGATATCACCCGCCTTACCAACGGCACGCGGAATCTTCACGATTACTTCACCGGCTTTTACTTTCTGTCCGTCTTCTACTACCACGTGGCCGCCCACAGGAAGGTTGTAAGTACGGATAAGCTCGCTGGCCTCGGTCATGATATGCGCGGTAGGAACCTTCGTCTTGTCCTTAGACTCGATGATGATGATTTCGCGCAAACCGGTAGATTCATCGGATTCCACCTTATAGGTAACGTTCTCGATAACGCCTTCAAACTCAATCTTACCGGTAGCTTCAGTAATGATAACCGCGTTGAACGGGTCCCAACGGGCAATCAACTTGCCTTTCTCTACCACTTCGCCGTCGGCTGCGTAGAGTGTAGAACCGTAGGGTACGTTGTGTGTGGAAAGCACGATACCAGTATTGACATCTACGAAGCGCACTTCGGCCAAACGACCTACCACTACTTTTGCGGGTTCGCCTGCTTCGTCAATGATATCTACCGTACGGAGCTCTTCGAATTCCAGACGGGAAGGATTTTTGGCAACGATACTTGCGTTGGCAGCGATGTTGGCCGCCGTACCACCGGCGTGGAACGTACGCAACGTCAACTGCGTACCCGGCTCACCGATGGACTGTGCGGCGATTACGCCGACAGCTTCACCCTTCTGAACCATGCGGCTGGTAGCCAGGTTACGTCCGTAACACTTGGCGCAAACACCTTTCTTGGATTCACAAGTCAATACGGAACGGATTTCAACGCTCTCAATCGGAGAGTCCTCAATCTTCTGCGCAATGGCTTCGGTAATTTCCTCACCGCCTGCAACAAGCAATTCGCCGGTTGTAGGGTGAACGATATCATGTACGGATACACGTCCCAGGATACGTTCGTACAGCGTGGCAATTGTTTCATCGTTGTTCTTCAAAGCCGTACAAACCAGTCCGCGAAGCGTACCGCAGTCTTCTTCATTGATAATCACATCGTGAGACACGTCGACCAGACGACGGGTCAGGTATCCGGCATCGGCTGTCTTCAAAGCGGTATCGGCAAGCCCCTTACGGGCACCGTGGGTAGAGATAAAGTACTCCAACACGGAAAGACCTTCCTTAAAGTTAGAAAGAATCGGATTCTCGATAATCTGACCGCCTTCGGCACCTGCCTTCTGAGGCTTCGCCATCAAACCACGCATACCGGAAAGCTGACGAATCTGTTCCTTAGAACCACGGGCTCCCGAATCCAACATCATGTATACGGAGTTGAATCCCTGGTCGTCGCTTGAAATGGTTTTCATCAGGATGTTTGACAACTCGGAGTTTACGTGTGTCCAGATGTCGATTACCTGGTTGTAACGCTCGTTGTTGGTGATGAAACCCATGTTATAGTTGTTGATTACCTGCTCTACTTCTTCGTAACCTTTCTGTACCAGCGCTTCCTTCTCTTCGGGAATGATGATATCGCCCAAGTTGAACGAAAGACCGCCCTTGAAGGCCATCTGATAACCGAGGTTCTTAATTCCGTCGAGGAATTCGGCCGCTTCTGCCACACCACAAACCTTGATTACGTGGCTGATGATGTCACGAAGTGACTTCTTGGAAATAATCGTATTGATGTAACCCGCTTTGGCAGGTACGATTTCGTTTACAATAACACGGCCTACCGAAGTGTCGTGCATCATCTTATCCACTACATTGCCGTTTTCGTCAATGTCCTTAACGATAACGCTGATAGGCGCGTGGATATCGCACTTGCCTTCGTTGTAGGCAATAAGCGCTTCTTCGGGGCCGTAGAAAGTAAGGCCTTCACCCTTAGCTCCCTTACGCAACTTGGTGATATAGTACAAACCGAGTACCATATCCTGTGCAGGCACTGTGATAGGCGCACCGTTGGCAGGGTTTAGGATATTATGTGACTGGAGCATCAGCATCTGCGCTTCCAGAATAGCTTCGTTGCTCAAAGGCAAGTGAACGGCCATTTGGTCACCGTCGAAGTCGGCGTTGAATGCCGTACATGCCAACGGATGCAACTGGATTGCCTTACCTTCAATCATCTTAGGCTGGAATGCCTGAATACCCAGACGGTGAAGTGTCGGGGCACGGTTCAGCAATACTGGATGTCCTTTCATTACGTGTTCCAGTATGTCCCAGATAACGGGTTCCTTGCGATCTACAATCTTCTTGGCACTCTTCACCGTCTTTACGATACCGCGCTCGATGAGCTTGCGGATGATAAACGGCTTGTAGAGTTCTGCTGCCATGAGTTTAGGAATACCGCACTCGCCCATCTTCAATTCCGGACCTACAACGATTACGGAACGTGCGGAATAGTCGACGCGCTTACCCAGCAGGTTCTGACGGAAACGTCCCTGCTTACCTTTCAAACTGTCGGAAAGGGACTTCAAAGGACGGTTGGCATCGGTCTTCACCGCACTCGACTTACGGGAGTTATCGAACAATGAGTCGACAGCCTCCTGCAACATGCGCTTCTCATTACGCAAAATCACTTCGGGAGCCTTGATTTCAATCAATCTCTTCAAGCGGTTGTTACGGATGATAACGCGACGGTAAAGGTCGTTCAGGTCGGAAGTGGCGAAACGTCCGCCATCTAACGGTACCAACGGACGGAGTTCGGGTGGGATAACCGGCACGATACGTACAATCATCCACTCGGGCTTGTTACGTCCGCGTGATGCACGGAAAGACTCGACTACTTGCAGACGCTTCAAAGCTTCACTCTTGCGCTGTTGCGAAGCATCGCTGCCCGCACGGTTACGCAGGTCGTAAGACAATGAGTCGAGGTCGATGCGTGACAGCAGGTCGTAAATAGCTTCCGCACCCATCTTAGCAACAAACTTATTGGGGTCTGAATCTTCAAGGTACTGGTTGTCGCTTGGCAACTTGTCCAACAAATCCAGGTATTCTCCTTCTTCGAGCAAATCGAACTGTGCTACCTCGCCTTCCAATACACCCGGCTGGATAACCACATAACGCTCGTAGTAGATAATGGCATCGAGTTTCTTGGTAGGCAAGCCCAACAAGTAACCGATTTTATTAGGAAGTGAACGGAAATACCAGATGTGAGCTACCGGCACAACCAACTGGATGTGTCCCATACGCTCGCGACGTACTTTCTTTTCTGTCACTTCCACACCGCAACGGTCGCAGACAATGCCTTTGTAACGGATGCGTTTGTACTTACCGCAATGGCACTCATAGTCCTTGATAGGACCAAAGATGCGCTCGCAGAACAAACCGTCGCGCTCTGGCTTATACGTACGATAGTTGATGGTTTCAGGCTTTAAAACTTCACCACTCGAATTCTCCAAGATTTCTTCGGGAGAAGCCAAACCGATAGAGATTTTCGAGAAATTACTCTTTATCTTGTTATCTTTTCTAAAAGCCATACTTTTATATATAATTGAGAATTAAAAATTGAAAAATAAATGTTGATAAGTCGGGAACTGAGGGTTGAGAGGTATCATCTCCCAATCCTCAATTCTCAAATTTCAATTTATTCTAAGTTGATGCTCAAGCCCAAACCTCTCAACTCGTGCAGCAATACATTCAGTGATTCGGGGATACCCGGAGCAGGCATCGGCTCACCCTTAACGATTGCTTCGTAAGCCTTGGAGCGTCCGACAACATCATCAGACTTAATAGTCAAAATCTCTTGTAGGATGTGTGCCGCACCGAATGCCTCGAGCGCCCAAACTTCCATTTCTCCAAAACGCTGACCACCGAACTGCGCCTTACCTCCCAACGGCTGTTGCGTAATAAGTGAGTACGGACCGATAGAACGTGCGTGCATCTTGTCTTCAACCATGTGGCCGAGTTTCAACATGTATGTCACACCTACCGTAGCCTGTTGCTCGAACGCCTCACCTGTACCACCGTCGAACAAAGTAGTCTTGCCATAGCGGGGCAGACCTGCCTTATCGGTCCATTCGTTCAGGTCGTCCAGCGTGGCACCGTCGAAGATAGGCGTAGCGAACTTAACGCCCAAATTCTTTCCGGCACGTCCCAGAACCGCCTCGAATATCTGGCCGATGTTCATACGTGAAGGCACACCCAGCGGGTTCAATACGATATCTACCGGAGTACCGTCCGCCAAGAACGGCATATCCTCCTGACGTACCACGCGCGAAACAATACCCTTGTTACCGTGGCGACCGGCCATCTTATCACCAACACCGATTTTACGTTTCTTGGCAATGTAAACCTTAGCCATCTGAATGATACCCGCAGGTAACTCGTCACCAATGGTAATAGCGAATTTCTTACGCTTCAACTCTGCATCGAGCTCTTTATATTTCTTGATGAAGTTCATCACCAGTGCACGGATCAATCCGTTGGTGTGCTCATCTTTTGTCCAGTTACTCAATTGAATGGCGGTGAAGTCCATATCACTGAAATCGGAAGCAGAGAACTTAGCGCCCTTACTAATTACTTCGGCTCCCATATAGTCCTTCACACCCTCGGATGTGTAGTTTTCAGTGAGCTTCAAGAGCTTGCTCACCAATATCTTCTTCAAGTCGGCTACCTTACCGTCGAACTCATCGTCGATCTTCGGCAGCAACGCTTTGTCCGCCAATTTGGAACTACGAGTCTTGATGACGCGGGAGAACAGACGCTTACCGATAATAACACCCTTCAAAGACGGAGATGCCTTCAAAGAAGCGTCTTTCACATCGCCAGCCTTATCACCGAAGATGGCGCGAAGCAACTTTTCTTCCGGAGAAGGGTCTGATTCTCCCTTCGGAGTAATTTTACCAATTAGGATGTCGCCCGGCTCGATACGGGCACCCACGCGAACGATACCGTTCTCGTCGAGGTCCTTTGTTGCTTCTTCGCTTACGTTAGGAATATCGGAAGTCAACTCTTCCATACCGCGCTTCGTTTCACGAACTTCCAAAGAGTACTCTTCTACGTGTACGGAAGTCAAAAGGTCCTCGCGAACCACACGTTCGTTCAATACAATGGCATCCTCATAGTTATATCCCTTCCAAGGCATGTAGGCAACCAACAGGTTCTTACCCAAAGCAAGCTCGCCCTGTTCGGTGGAGTAACCCTCGGTAAGGATTTGCCCTTTCGTCACGCGCTGACCTTTCTCACAAATAGGTCTAAGGTCAATCGTCATGTTCTGGTTGGTACGACGCCATTTAGGAATCGTATATTCTTTCAGTGCAGATTCGAAGCTTACGAACTCTTCGTCTTCCGTACGGTCATACAGAATGCGGATAGTCGTAGCATCCACGAAATCAACAACACCCTCGCCCTCTGCTGTAATCTGCGTACGAGAGTCGCGTGCGAGCTGACGTTCGATGCCTGTACCTACAATCGGAGCTTCGCTCTTCAACAAAGGAACTGCCTGGCGCATCATGTTAGAACCCATCAACGCACGGTTGGCATCGTCATGCTCCAAGAACGGAATCAAAGAGGCCGCAATAGAAGCAATCTGCTGGGGAGATACGTCCATCAATTCCACTTCATCAGGCGCTACAACCGGATAGTCGGCGTCCTGACGTGATTTTACTCTGTCGCGTACGAAAGTTCCGTCATCGTTCAAAGGCGCATTGCCCTGAGCGATAATCTTTTCTTCTTCTTCTTCGGCTGTGAGGTAAACCAGACCTTCATCCGAAAGGTCTACTTTTCCGTTAGCCACCTTACGGTACGGAGTCTCGATGAAACCCAGCTCATTAATCTTGGCGAACACACAGAGTGAAGAAATCAAACCGATGTTAGGACCTTCAGGCGTTTCAATCGGACACAGACGTCCGTAGTGAGTATAGTGTACGTCACGCACCTCGAAACCAGCACGCTCACGCGACAAACCACCGGGACCCAGAGCAGACATACGACGCTTGTGAGTGATTTCGGCAAGCGGGTTGGTCTGGTCCATGAACTGTGACAAAGCGTTCGTTCCGAAGAATGAATTGATAACGGAAGAAATAGTCTTGGCGTTAATCAAGTCAATCGGAGTGAAGACTTCATTGTCACGAACATTCATACGCTCGCGGATGGTACGTGACATACGTGCCAAACCGATAGCAAACTGGTTGGACAATTGTTCGCCTACTGTACGTACACGACGGTTACTCAAGTGGTCGATATCATCAACATCCGCTTTTGAGTTAATCAACTCGATCAGATACTTGATAATCTCGATAATATCTTCCTTGGTGAGGACACGTACGTCCATATCTGTCGTCAAGTTCAACTTTCTGTTGATACGGTAACGACCTACATCACCCAAGTCATATCTCTTTTCTGAGAAGAACAGGTTGTTGATAACCTCGCGTGCACTGGCATCATCAGCCGGGTCTGCATTTCGCAACTGACGGTAGATGTAAAGCACTGCCTCTTTTTCCGAGTTACTGGGGTCCTTCTGCAGAGTATTATATATAATGGAGTAGTCAGACTGGTTCGGCTCTTCCTTGTGTACAAGGATGTTCTGAACGCCCGACTCTAATATAATGTCAACATGTTCCGGCTCGATTATGGTTTCACGGTCGATAACAACTTCGTTACGCTCGATAGAAACAACTTCACCGGTATCTTCGTCTACAAAATCCTCAATCCATGTTTTCAATACACGTGCCGCCAACTTACGACCTACAATCTTCTTGAGGTTCGTCTTGTTCACCTTCACGTCTTCTGCCAAGTTGAAGATTTCAAGAATGTCCTTATCATTCTCAAAACCGATAGCTCTCAGCAATGTGGTTACCGGCAACTTCTTCTTACGGTCGATATAAGCATACATGACATTGTTGATGTCGGTAGCAAACTCAATCCAAGAACCCTTGAACGGGATGATACGGGCTGAGTATAACTTAGTACCGTTGGCATGCACGCTCTGACCGAAGAATACGCCCGGAGAACGGTGAAGCTGTGACACAACAACACGTTCCGCACCGTTGATGACGAACGTAGCTTTATCCGTCATGTAAGGAATCGGACCCAGGAATACATCCTGAATAACCGTATCAAAATCTTCGTGGTCGGGGTCGGTACAATATAATTTTAATTTTGCCTTTAAGGGTACACTATAGGTAAGCCCTCGCTCTATACATTCGTCTATAGTATAACGCGGCGGATCAATATAATAGTCCAAAAACTCAAGAACAAAATTATTTCTTGTATCGGCAATGGGGAAGTTTTCAGCAAATACTTTATACAGTCCCTCGTTCTTACGTTTCTCGGGTGATTTACAGTATTTGAAGACATCTGTTAATGGATTTGTAGAACTTAATTTTAAATATATACACAAAAAGGTAAAGAACCCTTTTCACGAAGGGTTCCTTACCGAATTACCTGATTGACAGGTTAATGTTATTTAAGTTCAACTTCAGCTCCAGCTTCTTCCAATGTTTTCTTCAATGATTCTGCTTCGTCTTTAGCCAAACCTTCTTTTACTACGCTAGGAGCACCGTCTACCATGTCCTTAGCTTCTTTCAAACCAAGACCGCAAGCTTCCTTAACGGCTTTAACTACTTGAAGTTTAGCTGAGCCAGCGCTCTTCAATACTACATCGAAAGAAGATTTTTCTTCAGCGGCAGCAGCAGCACCAGCTGCAGGACCAGCAGCAACAGCAACAGCTGCAGCAGCAGGTTCAATACCGTATTCTTCTTTCAGGATAGTTGCAAGTTCATTAACTTCTTTTACTGTCAAGTTAACTAATTGTTCTGCAAAAGCTTTCAAATCTGCCATTTTTGTATGATTTTAATTGTTTACTCCGTGAATGGTGTTACCACCTGATTGCAGAGCAGAAATAACGTTCTTGGCCGGTGATTGCAGCAAAGCAACGATTTCAGCAATAACTTCATTCTTACTCTTGATACTTACGAGAGCATCCAACTGGTCAGCACCAACATAGAAGCTTTCTTCTGCATACGCAGCTTTCAATCCGGGAATACCGTTCTTAGCTTTATCTTTCAGCAGTTTAGCAGGTGCATTCGCTGTGTTGCAAAACATTACAGCTGTCGTACCCTTCATGCAGTCGTAAAGCGAAGAATAATCTTCTTCCAGGCTTTCCAATGCTTTGTGAAGCAATGTGTTCTTAACTACCATCAGTTTGATGTCAGCCTTGAAACATAAAGCTCTCAACGCGCTTGTATCAGCAGCGTTCATAGCAGTAGTGTCTACCAAATAGAAGTGACCGTATTCCTTAACTGTAGCAGCAATCTGCTCAATAATCGTACTTTTATCTTCCTTTCTCATTATTACTCCGTTTTATTAGATTTCTTCTACTGATTTCGGGTCAATCTTGATACCCGCACTCATCGTGCTAGAAAGATAAATACTCTTGATATATGTACCCTTGGCTGCGGTCGGTTTCAATTTATTCAAAGTAGAGATGAATTCTTTCGCATTGTCGCGAATTTGATCAGCACTAAATGAAACTTTACCAATAGAAGTGTGAACAATACCGCTCTTATCAACCTTGAAGTCGATTTTACCCTGTTTTACTTCTTTTACAGCTTTAGCAACATCCATAGTTACAGTGCCGCTCTTCGGGTTCGGCATCAATCCACGAGGACCGAGTACACGACCGAGTGCACCAATCTTACCCATGATAGACGGCATAGTGATGATTACATCAATATCAGTCCATCCACCTTTGATCTTTTCAATATATTCGTCAAGACCAACATAGTCAGCTCCGGCTTCTTTTGCAGCAGCTTCAGCATCCGGTGTACAAAGCACCAAAACGCGTGTAACTTTACCAGTACCGTGAGGAAGTGATACAACACCTCTCACCATCTGGTTAGCCTTACGCGGGTCAACGCCCAAACGTACGTCGATATCCAGAGAAGCGTCAAACTTAGTAAAAGTGATCTCTTTTACCAATTGAGCAGCTTCTTTGAGAGAGTATGCTTTCCCTGCTTCAATTTTTTCTGCAGCCAACTTTTGATTTTTTGTCAGTTTACTCATTCTAATTGAAGTTTATTAGTTATTAACCGGGAACTCCCCTTTTACAGCGATACCCATACTACGAGCTGTACCGGCAACCATCTTCATGGCAGCTTCTACAGTGAAACAGTTTAAGTCAACCATCTTGTCCTGAGCAATCGTACGAACCTGTTCCCAAGTAATCTCGGCAACTTTCTTACGGTTAGGCTCAGCAGAACCACTCTTTACCTTAGCCACTTCAAGTAATTGAATAGCAACGGGAGGAGTCTTGATTACAAAATCGAAAGACTTATCTGCGTAGTAAGTGATAATCACAGGAAGAATCTTTCCTGCT